>VGDA01000363.1 GCA_016869915.1 Alphaproteobacteria bacterium | reverse complement strand
CGAACCTCGCCAGCGCCCGCGTCGCGGTCGCCCTGCCTGCCTTGCCCGCGCTCATCTCTCCCTCCATTGCCGCCTGTCGCTCGCCGGATGGCCGAAGTCGCGCGGCGCGATCCCGGCGTGGAACCAGGTCACGAAGCTGTAGATGTCGTGGACCGGCATCCCGACATGCTCCGACAGGGCGCGCGCATAGGGCGCCATGTTCGTGCATTCGAGGACGATCGCGCCGACATCGGGGTTCCGGCGCACGAGCTCCGCGCCCGCGTCGAGGATGTCCTGCTCCGCGGCGGCGACGTCGAGCGACGCCTCGTCGCCGAGGATCGCGCGCGTGAACTCCCGCCCGCCATCGGTGCCCATCACCGGCGTGCCCTCGGGAACGCCGGCCTTCGCGAGGTGCTCGGCCGTCATCGTCGCCGCGCTGATCGTCAGGATGCCCGCGCGGCGGCCCGGCGGCAGCAGCCGGTTCACCATCGGCACCTGCATCATGCTGGAGATCGCGACCGGCACGCCGGCAGCCGCGGCGATCTGGTCCTGGAACAGCGACAGGAACCCGCAGTTGGAGGTGATGCCGTCGGCGCCGAGGCGCACGAGCTCGCGCGCGGCGTCGAGGAAGGGCTCGAGCAGGCCGGCTGCGCGCTCGCGCACGACGCGCTGCGGCGAGGCGCCGGTGACCACCTTGTAGAGGACCGGGAAGGGCCAGGTCGTCGCGTTGCCCATGTCACCGGGGATGCGCGGGAAGCGCGCCTCCAGCATCAGGATGCCGACGCGCGCGCCGTAGATCGCCTTGCCCCCGCGCGCGATGCGCGCATGCGCAGCATCCATGAAGATGCCCTCCCCTCGCCTGCGCGGCAGACTAGTACGGCGCAGGGCGCCACGCATCCGTCGCGCCGCGAGGGGACTTCCGCCGCGCCCCCGGCGAGCGCAGACTGCGCGCCATGGACCTGACGCAGGCCGAGCGCGACATGCTCGAGGGCCGCGAGGGCCCGGCGCGCGAGCGCGCCATGAAGGGCCTCGTGCAGCTCGGCCGCGCCTATGGCGCGCCGCGCATGGTCGAGATCGGCTACGCGCACATCCATGCCGGCATGGCGCTCTACCTCGAGGACGTCGAGCTGATGGAGGAACTCGCCTCCATCGACGCACGCATGGCCGTGCCGGCCTCGGTCAACATCGCCAACGCCGACACCGTGAACTGGCGCGCGACCGGCGCGCCGGAATCCCTCGCGCGGCTGCAGCGCCGCGCGGCCGGCGCGCATGCCAGGCTGGGCAGCGACTGCACCTTCACCTGCACGCCCTACTGGGCCGGCCACTGGCCGACCTGGAACACGCACATGACCTCGATCGAGTCGACGGTCACGATCTTCTGCAACTCCGTGCTCGGCGCGCGCTCGAACCGCGACGGGTTCTTCGCCGTCTATGCCGGCATGACAGGCCGCTACCCCCTCTTCGGCTACCACCGCGACGAGATGCGCCGCGGCACGGGCCTCTTCCTGGTCGATGCCGAGCCGTCGGGGCCCAGCGACTTCTCCTGCCTCGGCTTCCATGTCGGCGCCGCGATCGGCGACGGCGTGCCCGTCGTCGCCGGGTTCGCGCGCCGCCCGACGCTCGACGAACTCGACGCGCTGGGCGCGGGCATCGCGACGTCCGGCGGCGCGTCGATGTTCATCGTGCCCGGCGTCACGCCGCCCTACGCCGACGTCGAGGCAGCCTTCGGCGGGCGCGACGTGCCCGCGCCCACGCGCATCGGCCGCGCGGCGATCGACGCGGTCTATGCGCGCTACCGCGACGCGCACGACGCGATCGACATCGTCCATCTCGGCTGCCCGCACGCGTCGTGGGAGGAGATGAAGCACTACGCGCGGCTGCTCGACGGCCGGCGCATCGCCCCGGGCATCGAGCTCTGGATCACGGCGAGCCGCAACGTGCGCAACGCCGCCGCGGAGGCGGGCCTCGTCGCGCGGCTGGAGGCGGCCGGCGCGAAGGTGATCTCCGATACCTGCCCCATGTCATGCCATTTCGCGCGCACCGTCTCGCCCGACCCCGCGCTCGGCGTCGTCCCGCCGCGCCTCAGGGCCGTCGTCGTCGATTCCGCGAAGCAGGCGAAGTACGTGCGCGACATGATCCAGTGCCCCGTGCTGCTGACCGGCGCGGAGGAAGCCGTGGAGACCGCCTGCTCCGGCCGGTTCGTGCCGCGGGGCGCGCCATGACGCGGCGCATCGCGCTGCGCGGCATCGTCGAGGGCAGCGCGCGCGGGCCGATCCTGCCGTCGCGCGAGGCGATCAGCTTCCTGGGCGACGTCGACATCCGCAGCGGCCGCGTCGTCGGCGACCTGCCGAGCGTCAGGGGCCGGTCGCTGGCCGGCGTCGTGCTCGTGATGCCCTACACGCGCGGCTCGGCGGGTGCGTGGCGCTTCCTGCACCAGCTCTTCCGCCACGGAAACGCGCCGGCGGCCATCGTCTCGGGCACGCTGCCGGATCCCTCGGTGGTGCAGGGCGCGATCCTCTCCGGCATCCCGGTCGCCTGCGACCCGGCGGAGGATCCCTGGCCGCTGCTGCGCGACGGCGCCGCCGCGTCGCTCGTCGTGGTCGAGGACCGCGCTGTCCTCGAGATCGGCACCTGAGCGCGCCGCGCCGCGCTCAGCCGAAGCGCGACGCCGCATAGGGAGCCGGATCGATCGAGGGCGGCCGCCCGGCGACGAGGTCGGAAAGCAGCCGCGCGGTCATCGGCGCCGAGATCAGGCCGACATGGCCGTGCCCGAAGCCGTAGAACACGTTGCCGACGCGCCCCGCCGGCCCGATCACCGGCAGCGAGTCCGGCATGCTCGGCCGGAACCCCATCCAGCGCGACACGCGCGCCTCCGGCACCTGGCGCGCCAGGCCGGGATACATCGCCTGCAGCTGGCGCAGCAGCACGTCGGCGCGGTCCCAGCACGGCGCGGCATGCAGGCCGGCGAACTCGACCGTGCCCGCCGCGCGCAGGCCGTTCTCCATCGGCGTGGCGACGAACTTGCCCTCGAAGGACGTCGTCGGCGTGCGCGGCCCCGCCTCCGGCCCCGAGACCATGACGTGGTAGCCGCGCTCGGTGTCGAGCGGCACGGCGTCGCCCAGCGACGCGGCGAGGTCGCGCGACCACGCGCCGCCGGCCACGACGAAGGCGTCGCCCTCGACGTCGCCCTGGTCGGTGAAGGCCGCGACGACGTGCCCGCCGTCGCGCCTGAAGCCGGTCACCCGGGCGCGCTTCACCGCGGCGCCGCGGCGCTGGGCGAGCTCGACATAGGCGCGCGTCAGGCGCAGCGGATCTCGGCAATGGCCGTTCTCCTCGATCAGCCGCGCGCGCACGTAGCCGCGGTCGAGGTCCGGCTCGAGCTGGCGCAGGTCGTCGAAGCCGAGCTCGGCGACGCGCGCGCCGCTCCCGGCGCGCAGCGCCATGGCGCCCGCGTCCTTCGCGAAGGCATCGTCGGAGCGATAGACGTGGAGATGACCCACTTGGCGCACGAGGTCCTCGACACCTGCCTCGCGCGCGAACTGCCGGTGCATCTCCACCGTCGGCGCGGTCAGGGGCCGGAGCGCGCGCGCGATCTCCTGCACGCGCTCCGGCCTGCCCGCGCGCACGAAGCGCCAGAGCCACGGCGCGATCATCGGCAGGTAGCTCCAGCGTATCGTCAGCGGCCCCATCGGGTCGAAGAGCCAGCGCGGGACCTGCTGCAGCGTGCCGGGCATGGACACGGGAACGACCGAGGAGCCGTTGAGGCAGCCGGCGTTCCCGAGCGAGGCGCCCTCGCCCGGGGCGCCCTTGTCGACCAGCGTCACGCGGCTTCCGTCGCGCTGGAGCAGCAGCGCCGTGCACGCGCCGACGATGCCCGCCCCGATCACCACGACATGCCTGGCTGCCATTGCGCCCTCCCGATGGCCGACGGGCACTCTGGAAGAGCGGCGGCGCGCAGGCAAGGCGGGTCGCGCGTGCCGGCGCGCGACGCACGGTCCATAACGGCGGCTGGCGCGCAGGCGGACCGTCCGCGCGCGAGGGGGACAGGATCGGCATCCGCTCGAACAGGGCGCAGCGCGCCCGGCGCCGCGCCATCGCGATCGCCGCCAGGCTGCGCC
>VGDA01000362.1 GCA_016869915.1 Alphaproteobacteria bacterium | reverse complement strand
ACCCGCAGCACCTGCGGCAGGGCACGGATCCGCGCCATCGTCTCCTCGTCCACTTTCTCGTCGGTCGACACGAGGCAGAGCGCGTCGGCGCCCGGCTGGCTGCGGCCGTTGTTGAAGGCCGCGATGTTGATGCCGGCGTCGCCGAGCACGCGCCCGAGCTGGCCGATGAAGCCCGGCTTGTCCTGGTTGCGCACGTAGAGCATGTGCGCGGCGAATTCGGCCTCGATCGCGACGCCCGCGATCTCGACGATGCGCGGGCGCCGGTTGCCGAAGAGCGAGCCGGCGATCGTCCGGCGATGGCCGTCGGCCTCGACGGTGACGCGCAGCAGCGTCGGATAGTCGACCTGGCGGTCGTGGCGCGCCTCGGTGACCGCGATGTTGCGCGAACGCGCGACCGCCGGCGCCGACACGGTGTTGACGCTGTCGAGCTGTTGCGAGAGCAGGCCCGCCAGCACGCAGGCCGTCACCGGCTTCGGGTTGATCTCCGCGGCCGCGCCCTCGTACTCGACGGAGATGGCGCGGATGTTCTCGTCCGCGATCTGCCCGAGATAGGTGCCGAGCCGCGCGCCGAGCGCCATGTAGGGACCGAGCTGCCTGGCCTCCTCGGCGGTGACGGAGGGCATGTTTATCGCGTTGACGACCGCGCCCTCGAGCAGGAAGTCGCAGATCTGCTCGGCCACCTGCAGCGCCACGTTCTCCTGCGCCTCGGCGGTCGAGGCGCCGAGATGGGGCGTGCAGATCACGTCGTCGCGGCCGAAGAGCGGGCTGCGCGTCGCCGGCTCGACCGGGAAGACGTCGAGCGCCGCGCCGGCGACCTGGCCGGACTCGAGCGCCGCGAGCAGGTCCTCCTCGACGACGAGGCCGCCGCGCGCGCAGTTGACGATGCGCACGCCGCGGCGGCACTTCGCGAGGGCCGCAGCGTCGACGATGCCGCGCGTCGCATCGGTGAGCGGCGTGTGCAGAGAGATGAAGTCGGCGCGCGCCAGCAGCTCGTCGAGCTCGACCTTCTCGACGCCCAGCTTCTGGGCCCGCTCCGGCGTCAGGTACGGGTCGTAGGCAGCGACCTTCATCTTCAGGCCGAGCGCGCGCTCGGCGACGATCGCGCCGATGTTGCCGCAGCCGATGATTCCGAGCGTCTTCGCCGTGAGCTCGACGCCCATGAAGCGGTTCTTCTCCCACTTCCCGGCTTGGGTCGACCGGTCCGCCGCGGGCAGCTGGCGCGCGAGCGAGAACATCAGCGCGATCGCGTGCTCGGCGGTGGTGATCGAGTTGCCGAAGGGCGTGTTCATCACGACGACGCCGCGCCGCGTGGCATCGGGGACGTCCACGTTGTCGACGCCGATTCCGGCGCGGCCGACGACCTTCAGGCGCTTGCCCGCCGCGAGGATCGCGGGCGTGACCTTGGTCGCGGAGCGGATGGCGAGGCCGTCGTAGTCGGCGATGATCGCCTCGAGCTCGGCCGGCTTCAGGCCGGTGCGCGTCTCGACCTCGACGCCACGGCGCTGGAAGATCTCGACCGCGCGCGGCGAGAGGTTGTCGCTGATGAGGACCTTGGGCATTTGTCGTATCCGTTCGTTTGCGCGGGACGCGCGCGGCACGGACGCCGCGCCGCGATCCGCGGAGCCTGCGGGGAAGGCGGCCTCAGGCCGCGAGGGAGAGCGCGGAGCGGGCCTCGTCGAAGGCCCAGTCCAGCCAGGGGAAGAGCGCCTCGAGGTCGGCGCGCTCGATCGTCGCGCCGGCCCAGATGCGCAGCCCCGGCGGCGCGTCGCGATAGGCGTCGATGTCGAAGGCGACCTTCTCCGCCTCGAGCAGCGCAGCGATCTTCTTCGGCACGGCGGCCTGCGCCTCGGCGGGAAGCGCGAGGATCGCGGGATCCACGATCCTCAGGCACACCGAGGTGCAGGAGCGGGTCGCCTTGTCGGCCGCAAGGAAGCCGGCCCAGAGGCTGCGCGCGACCCAGGCCTCGATCGCGGCGAGGTTGGATTCGCAGCGCGCCACCAGCGCATCGAGCCCGCCGATGCCTTCGGCCCAGCGCAGGCCGTCGATCGCGTCCTCGACCGCGAGCATCGACGGCGTGTTGATCGTCTCGCCCCTGAAGAGGCCCTCGACCAGCTTGCCGCCGGAGGTCATGCGGAAGAGCTTGGGCATGGGCCACGCCGGGACATGGCTCTCAAGCCGCTCCACGGCGCGGGGCCCGAGCACGAGCATGCCGTGCTGGCCCTCGCCGCCGAGGACCTTCTGCCAGGACCAGGTCGCGACATCGAGGCGATCCCAGGGCAGGCGCATCGCGAAGGCCGCGGAGGTCGCGTCGCAGATCGCGAGGCCGGCGCGATCGGGGGCGATCCAGTCGCCGCCCGGCACCCGCACGCCCGAGGTCGTGCCGTTCCAGGCGAATACCACGTCGCGCGAAAAATCGACCTGCGCGAGGTCCGGCAGCGCGCCATAGGGCGCCTTCAGCACGCGCGCATCGGGCAGGCGCAGCTGCTTGGCAACGTCGATCGCCCACGCCTCGCCGAAGGACTCCCAGGCCAGCACGTCGACGCCGCGCGCGCCGAGCAGCGACCACAGCGCCATCTCTACGGCGCCCGTGTCCGAGGCCGGCACGATGGCGATGCGGTGGCTTTCGGGGATGCCGAGCACGGCGCGGGTACGGTCGATGACCTCGGCGAGCTTCTGCTTGCCTGGCTTCGAGCGATGCGAGCGGCCCAGCAGGGCCTTGTCGAGGGAGGCGAGCGTCCACCCGGGACGCTTCGCGCAGGGTCCGGACGAGAAATTCGCGACGCCCGGACGGGCGTTGGGTCGTGTCTTCATATGGAGCCATCCTTTCAGATGGCCGGGACCCGTTGGGAGGTCCTGGCCCGGCTCCGCTTCTATGGGGAAGCCCGGGCATGCGCAAGCGCGAAGGGCCCCGTCGCCGCGGCATCTCGCCGCGCCTGGCTAGGCCGGGCTGGCACCGCCGAAGCCGTAGGCATCGAGCGCGAGGATGCCGTAGGCGAAGGGTGTGGTGAAGCAGCTTGCCCGCGCCCTGCCCTGCACCGAACGCGAATGGAAAGGGTAGAGATGCTCCGGCGTCGGGTGGCTGGACACTGCGTCGGGCGCGTCCCATACGGCGGAGATCGCAGCCTCGTCCCCGGCCTCTGCGGCGTGGCGCAGCCACGCCGAGAAGCGGCGCGCGTCCTCCACGGGCGGCGAGTCGATGCCCTGGCCGCGGAAGCGGCGCAGGTCATGCGTCGCCGAGCCGGAGCCGAGCACCAGCACGTCCCCCGCGGCGAGGCTAGCCAGCGCGCGGCCGACCGCGACGTGATGCGCGGCGTCGGCGCGCGGCTGCACCGAGAGGCTCACCACGGGGACGCCGGCATCCGGGTACATCAGCATGAGCGGCGTCCAGGCGCCGTGATCGAGGCCGCGGGCGGGATCGACGTCGCATGCGATGCCGGCCGCCGCGAGGCGCCGCGCGACGTCCGCGGCGAGGGCCGGCGCGCCCGGCGCCGCATAGCGCATCGCGAACAGGCGGTCGTCGAAATTGCCGAAGTCGTGGATCGTCTCCGGCCATGCGGCCGCGGACACGGCGGGGCGATGGGTCGCCCAGTGCGCGCTCGCGACGACGACCGCGCGCGGCCGGCCGAGCGCCGCGCCTAGCCCCGAGAGGAACCGCGACGCGGGCGAGCCGTCGAGCACGATCGTGGGCGCGCCGTGAGCACGATCGTGGGCGCGCCGTGCGAGACGAAGACGGCGCGATGCGCGGGCGCGGCCATGGCTTCAGCGGATGCGGTCGAGGTCGCCATCGAACTCCATGTCGCAGAACATGCCGCCGATGAAGGCCGCGGAGACCTCGCTCTCGGGGTTCGCGGCCGTGGCGGCGAGCGCCGCGTCGCGATGGTCCTCGGCGATGTCCTGCGGGCGGTAGCCGAGGCGCTCGGCGGCCGAGTTGTCCCACCACGCGCGCTCGCAATGCGAGGAGCCGTAGACGATCTCGAAATGGACGTCCGGGTGCTCGAGGCCGATGCGCGCCAGCTGCAGGAAGTCGCGCGGGCTCAGCCACATGCTCAGGCGGCGCTTGTCGAGCGGCTTGTCGCCGTAGTTGCCGATGCGCACGCACAGGCTCTCGA
>VGDA01000361.1 GCA_016869915.1 Alphaproteobacteria bacterium | reverse complement strand
CGACGCCATGGGACTGGAGCGGGGAAGGGAAGCTTCCCGGGAACCTGCTCCGCGCCGATGGCGCATCGAGGCCGCCGGCGCGCGGTCGCATGGCCTTCATCGCTGCTGCTCCCAGCCAAGGAGGCGATGCCGCAGGCGTTCGGTCGCGAGGTCTATCGTCGTCACGCAGAGGACGATGAGGACGAGCATCGCGCTGACATCCGGGTAGTAGAACTTGCGGATCGCCTCGATCAGGTCCTGTCCGATCCCGCCCGCGCCGACGAAGCCCATCACCGCGGCGCCGCGGACGTTGATCTCGAATCGAAGGAGCGCGTAGCTGGCGAGGTTCGAGGCGACCTGGGGCATGACCGCGTAGCGGATCGCCTGGATGCGGCTGGCGCCGCAGGACGTGGCGCCTTCGACGGGGCCCATGTCGATGTTCTCGACCGCCTCGGCGAAGAGCTTGCCCAGCGCCCCCGCCGTGTGGATGGCGATGGCGAGCACGCCCGGGAGAGGGCCGAGCCCGAAGGCCTGCACGAAGAGGAGGGCGAATACGAGTTCGGGGACCGTGCGGCAGAACTCGAGGCACCTGCGGGCGGCGCTCCTCGTCCATCGGTTCGGCGCGATGTTCGCGGACGCCGCGAAGCAGAGGACGAACCCGCCTATCGCGCCCGTGACCGTGCCGAGATAGGCGATGAGCACGGTCTCGCCCATGAGCTTCATCCAGTAGGTGAAGCCCCACATCCAGTCGCGTACGTCCATCCAGACCGGGCGCCCGTCGTCCAGCCTGAAGATCCGCACCACGTAGTCGGGCAGGCGATGGATGTTCGCCAGCATCTTGCCGATGTCGACCTCGGCGACGTTGCCGGCGACGAGTATCGCCACCAGCAACGCTGCCGCGCCGACGAAGGTGCTCTGGCGCCGGTCGGCCGTCGCGGCCGCATACGCGTCCCGCAACGGGGCGAGGCGCGCATCCGGCAGGCGGCAGAGGGCCGCTGGCATGGCTGCCGTGCCTGGATCCCGGGTCAGGAGGCGCGCTTGCGCCGCAGCTCGTCGACGAACTTCTGCAGCTCGACGACCGGCTCGTAGTCCTTGTGCGTGACGCGCCGGAAGCCGAGGTCCTTGCCGTCCGACAGGCGATCGAACGCGGCCCTTGCCTTCGTCGGTGCCTCCTCGAAGGCCTTGGTGATCGCCGCCTTGAGGTCTGCCGGGAGCGAGGCAAGATAAGCGTTCGGCGAACCCATGATGAGGTCGGACCGGAACACGGTCTTCACGTCGCCGGCGCTCACGAGCTTCTTGTTCGCCATGCGCGTGAGATTGGAGTCGGTCTCGGAGTTCCACCAGTTGAAGGCGATGTCGCACGTGCCCTGGATGAGCGCGGTCACGGCATTCTCGTGGCTGCCGGCGTAGACGACCTTGCCGAAGAACTTCTCGGGCTCGATGCCCTGCTTGCTCATCGCGAAGCGCGGCACGTTGTTCCCCGAGGTCGAGTTCGCGTCCACGAGGCAGAGGTTCCTGCCGCGGAAGTCCTCGATCCGCGTGCCCGCGTCGCGGCTGCGGGCATAGGCGACGGAGTAGTAGCCGACCGACCCGTCCGAGTTGATGGTCGTGTTGAACGGCTCGACGCCGCCATTCGTCACGGTCCAGGCCCGCACGTAGGAGGACGGTCCGTACGTGGCGATGTGGATGCTGCCGGCCTTCTGGCCCTCGATCACCGCCGCGTAGTCGGTGGCGATGCGAAGGACGATCTTCGTGCCGATCTCGCGCGACAGGTACTCGATGAACGGCTCGAAGCGCTGGGTGACGCCCGAGGCGTTCTCGGCCGGGACGATGGATAAGAGGAGCTCCGGGTACTTCGCCTTCCAGGACTGCGCGGATGCGACCGCGGGGAGCATCGCGGCGATCGCCGCGACGAGGATGGAGCGCCTGATCATCTCTTGACCTCTGGTGGTTGTTGCGGGAGCCGCCGCGTCACGCGGCCACGGGGGAGGGGACCTCGAGCGGGGCAGCCCGCGTCCCCGACGCTTCGTCGCCGAGCGCCTCGCCGGCCTCGAGGCCATAGAGCTCGCGGGCCGCCGATTGCGTGAGATCGGCAGGCGCACCGTCGAAGAGGGCCGCCAGTAGTAGCGGCCAGCGATCCGTCGCAGGCGCTTCACGCGCAACGTGACTTCTCCCATCTGGACGCCCTCTCCGCCAAGCTAGGCGGCGAGGGTTCCGCGACCTGGCCGGCGCGGTCAAGCGCCCGCTCGATCGCCAGCCTGTCCCATCGGGCGGTGCCGTCGATCGGCGGCGGGATGATGCCGCGCTCGATCCATCGCGCCAGCGTGCTGCTGCGGACGTTGAGCAGCTCGAGCACCTGCGCGCGGCGGAGGAGGCGAGGCTGGATCATCGCCGGCGCGTCATCCCTCGCAGTGATAAATGGATTCGGATCGACGCAGATTGCGCCACTCCAGCACGGTCGTGAACGAGGCGTCGCGGAAAAGCACTCGGTTCGTCGGCTGGATCGTCAGCCGCCCGTGGTGCGTCTGCATGAACATGAACTCCTTCGCCTGCGCCGGCGCGTGCGTGTAGGCGTCATTGACCGGGATGGCGGTGAACAGGTAGTCCGCGGCCAGCTCGTCGTCGGCCGCCCGCACGATCGCGTCGAGGCCGTCGAGGTAGTCGTAGACGTGCAGCGCGAACTGCGAGCCGTAGCAGTCCCAGGTCTGCGCGTCCTTGATGGTCCATGGCGGCGGGTCATCGCAGAACGCCAGCGCATGCGGCGGCAGGTCGCGATAGACCGCGCCGCACTCTAGCATGACCGTGCAGCCCCATGCTCGAGCACGATGACTATGCAGGCCAAGCCAGACTGCCTGCAGCCATTCTCCTGCGTAGCCAACAAACTGGCCGTCGACCGACACATATTGATGGCGCGGCAGGCTGCCGCTGGCGGTGAACAGGGTCATGGTGCGCCCTCCAGCGCATCGCGCGCGCGTTCGCCACCATCGAACGCAATCGGCGGCTCCTCGACGAGGACCGTGCCATCGTCAGGACCGCCGGATACTACCGTGCGGATGGGCTGATGGTTGGCAAGGTCCGCGTACCAGCGCAGCGCCGCCCGCAGCCGCTCGACCTCGGCCAGCAGCGTGGCGCGGTCGTCTATCGCTTCTTCAAGCAGAACGCGCGCGCCGTCGGTCGCCACGGCTAACGTTGTATCGAAATCTCCGAGTATGAAGGCGTCCCAAACCTTGGGCGCAACGGAAGGAGTCGGCGCTCCGTCCTTGATCAAATCGTCCGCCCACCAGACGATGTTGGTCAACTGTGTTTCCCACGCGTAGTCCTTGTCGTGCATCTGGTCAAGGCCATGCAAATAGTTGAGCTGCTCAAGCACTGCGGCTTGCGTGTAGTATGATTTTGGAGACGCGCCGCTTTCATGCCTCGCGCGGATCTCCTCGATCTTGTCTGCGTTCATCGTCCATCCTCCGCTTCTACGACCGCCAGCCCGGCGGCCTCGATTGCAATCAGCATCTCCCCGACCTCGACCAGCACCTCGTCGCGCGCGTTCTGCGACAGGCCATCCCAGTCGGCGACGCCGGACATCCGCCGGCCATCAACGACCAGGCCGGCGTTCCATCGCTCGCGGGCGATGCGGTTGGCGAAAGGGTGCGGCTCAGTCACCGCAGCACCATCAGCACGATCACGACGCCGCCGCTGATCATCCCGATGACCGCGCAGGCCATCCAGTAGATGGCAGTGCTGCGCGCGCGGTTCGCGCTGTCCATCCAGCCGAAAGCCTCCCGGCTCGCGGCGATGCGCTTGTAGTCGTGGTCGGTCATTGTGCGACCTCCTCGAGCTCGAGCGGCTGGCGCAGGGCAGCAGCGAGCTCGTCGCGCAGCCGTTGCGCCTGGGCGACGCTGATGTTGAGGCTGCCGGTGCCGATGCTCAGGGACACGAACGTCACCGGCTGGCCGAACATCCTGACGCTGACGTCGTCGGTGTCCGTCGCAGTGATCGACGCGATCATCGCCGCCCCTCCATCGCCGCGAGCTCGCGCTCGAGGACGGCGATCCGCTGGTGCGCCAGCAGATAGTTCAGGCTGTCTGGGTTAAGGTCGCGGGCCAGCTCCACGCGAAGCTGGATGCGCGAGCGGAGCGTGGCCGGCGTGTCGGG
>VGDA01000360.1 GCA_016869915.1 Alphaproteobacteria bacterium | reverse complement strand
CGCCATCGCGGCCGCCCTGCTCGCCGCGGCGCCGGCGGCGGATGCGCGCGACCTGACCGTGATCGGGTTCGGCGGCGGTTTCCAGGACAACGCGCGCAAGCACCTCTTCCAGGGCTACGCGCGCGAGCGCGGCGTCAAGGTCGCCGACGACGTCTACAACGGCGAGATGGCGAAGATCTACTCGATGGTGAAGGCCAACGACGTCACCTGGGACGTGGTGATGGTCGAGGCGCCCGAGCTCGTGCGCGGCTGCGAGGACGGCGTGTTCGAGAAGGTCGACTGGAGCGTCGTCGGCAAGGCGAAGTTCATCCCGGCAGGCACCACGACCTGCGGCGCGGGCGCCGTGGGCTGGGGCGTGACGATGTTCTACGACCAGGCGCGCGTCGCCTCGGGCCCGTCCGACTTCGCCGGCTTCTGGGACGTGCAGAGGTTCCCGGGCAAGCGCTCGCTGCGCTCGATGGCGAAGACGACGATGGAGGTCGCGCTGATGGCCGACGGCGTCGCCGCCGGCGACGTGTACACGGTCCTGCGCACGCCCGCCGGCCAGCAGCGCGCCTTCGCCAAGCTCGACCAGCTGAAGCCGCACCTCGTGTGGTGGAAGTCGGGCGCGCAGCCGCTCCAGCTCGTGGGCAGCGGCGAGGTCGCCTACGCGATCGGCTTCGTGGGCCGCACGATCCGCGCGGCGGATGGCGGGGCGAAGTACCCGATCCTGTGGAACACCCTGCTCTACTCGTTCGACTACTGGGCCGTGGTGCGCAACTCGCCGCACAAGGCCGAGGCGATGAAGCTGGTCGAGTACATGACCGACGAGAAGCCGCTGATGGCGCTCGCGCAGGACTGGGCGGTGTCGCCCGCCACGGCCTCGGTTGCGAACAACCCGGACGTGGCGAGGCGCAACCCCGGCATGGTCGCGAGCCACGCCTCGAAGGGCCTGTTCATCGACACCGACTTCTGGGTCGAGAACGGCGAGGACCTCGAGGCGAAGTTCAACGCCTGGCTGGCGCGCTGACGCGCGGTCCGCGGGGCAGCCGGGCGTGTCGAGGAGGAACCTGCTGGCGGCGGCGCTGATCGCGCCGCTCGCCCTCCTCGTCGCGCTCAGCTTCCTCGCGCCGCTCGGCGCCACGCTGTGGCGCGCGGTCGAGGACGGCGCCGTGTCGACGACGCTGCCGCGCACCGCCGCGATGCTCCGCGCCTGGGATGGCGAGGGCATGCCGCCGGAGGAGGTCCGCGCCGAGCTGCTGCGCGAGCTGCGCGCCGCGCAGGAGAACCAGTCGATCGGGCCGGTGCTCGCGCGGCTCAACTTCGAGGAGACCGGCCTGCGCACGATGCTGCTGCAGGCCGCGCGCGCCGCGCCGCGGCTGGCCGAGCCGCTCTCGCGCTCGCTGCCGGAGCTCGACCCGCGCTGGGGCGACCCCGCCCTCTGGCGCCTGCTCAAGCGCAGCGCCACGGGCTGGACTCCGCTCTACCTGCTGCGGTCGCTCGACCTGCGCATCGGCGCGGAGGGCGTCGAGCGCGCGCCGCCCGGCGAGGCGGTGTTCGTGCGCCTCTTCGCGCGCAGCTTCGAGATCAGCCTCGTGGTGACGCTGCTCTGCGCGCTCGTCGCCTACCCCGTCGCCTACGGCCTCGCGACGATGCCGCCGGCCTGGGCGACCGCGGGCATCGTGCTCGTGCTCGTGCCGTTCTGGACCTCGATCCTCGTGCGCACCGCGGCCTGGTTCATCATCCTCCAGCGCGAGGGCCCCGTGAACGCGGCCCTTCTGGCCCTGGGCCTGGTCGACCAGCCGCTGACGATGATCTTCACGCGCTTCGCCGTCTACGTGGCGATGGTCCACGTCCTGCTGCCCTTCGCCATCCTGCCGCTCTACGGCGTGATGAAGCGCATCCCGCCCGAATACATGCGCGCCGCGGCGTCGCTCGGCGCCCCTCCGTGGAGGCGCTTCCTGCGCGTCTACCTGCCGCTCACCATGCCGGGCGTCGCCGCGGGCTCGGTCATGGTGTTCATGCTCGCGGTCGGCTTCTACATCACGCCGGCGCTGGTCGGCGGCTCGGGCGACCAGATGGTCAGCTACTTCATCGCCTTCTTCACGAACACGACCATCAACTGGGGCATGGCGGCGGCGCTCGCGACGCTGCTGATGGCGATGACCGGCGCGTTCGTCGCGCTCGCCCGCGCCTTCGTGCCCGGCCTGGGCGCCGGCGTCGCTCGGAGCTGACGCGATGGCCCTCCACGCGGCGCGGCGCGCGACGCCGTCGGGGAGGCTGCTGCTCAACGCGGCCACGGGCCTCGTGCTGCTCTTCCTCGTGGCGCCGATCCTCGTCGTCTTCCCGCTGTCGCTGTCCTCGGGCGAGCTCCTGGTCCTGCCGCCGCCCGGGTGGTCGCTGCGCTGGTACGAGGACTTCTTCACGTCGCGCCGCTGGCTCTCCGCGACCTGGAACAGCTTCGTCGTCGGCGGCTGGACCATGGCGCTCGCGACGACGCTCGGCACGCTCGCGGCGATCGGGATCCATCTCGGCCGCTTCCGGGGCAAGGCGGTCCTGGTCGCGGTGCTCTCGCTGCCGATCGTCACGCCGGTGATCGTCACCGCGATCGCCCTCTACTTCGCGCTGGCGCTGGTCGGCCTGGGCAGCACGCTGGCGGGCCTCGTCCTCGCGCACACGGTGCTGGCGACGCCCTACGTGCTGCTGACGGTCCTGGCGTCGCTGCAGACCTTCGACGCGACGCTGCTGCGCGCGGCGGCGAGCCTCGGCGCCGGCCCGGCCACCGCGTTCCGGCGCGTGATGCTGCCGATGATCGCGCCGGGCGTGGCGACGGGCGCGATCTTCGCCTTCGCGACCTCCTTCGACGAGCTGGTCGTCGCGCTCTTCGTCGCCGGTCCGCAGCAGTTCACGCTGCCGCGCCAGATGTTCGCCGGGCTGCGCGAGTTCCTCAGCCCGACCATCGCCGCCGCGGCGGTGCTCCTGATCGCGCTCTCGGCCGTCCTGCTGGCGCTCAGCGAGTTCGCGCGGGCCCGCGCCCGCGCGCGGGGGATCGGCTGATGGCGCCGCAGGCCGACGCCCCGCTCGTCCGGTTCGAGGGCGTGCGCAAGAGCTACGACGGGCGCACCGACGCCGTGCACGCGCTGGACTTCTCGGTCGCGCGCGGCGAGTTCGTGACGCTGCTCGGCCCCTCGGGTTCCGGCAAGACCACGACGCTGATGATGCTCGCGGGCTTCGAGGACCCGACCGCGGGCCGCATCGTGCTCGACGGCAGGCCAATCAACGACGTGCCCGCGCATCGCCGCGGCATCGGCGTCGTGTTCCAGAACTACGCGCTGCTCCCGCACATGACGGTGGCCGGCAACCTGTCCTTCCCGCTGGAGATGCGCGGCGTGGCGCGCGCCGAGCGCGAGCGGCGCGTCGCCGAGGCGCTCGACATGGTCCGGCTCGGCCATCTCGCGGAGCGCCGCCCCGCGCAGCTCTCCGGCGGCCAGCAGCAGCGCGTGGCGCTCGCGCGCGCGCTGGTCTTCCGCCCCGCGCTCGTGCTGATGGACGAGCCGCTCGGCGCGCTCGACAAGCAGCTGCGCGAGCGCATGCAGCTCGAGATCCGGCGCATCCACCGCATGCTCGGCGTGACCGTCGTCTACGTGACGCACGACCAGGGCGAGGCGCTGACCATGTCCGACCGCGTCGCGGTCTTCGACCGCGGCCGCATCCGGCAATTCGCCCCGCCGGCCGAGATCTACGACGAGCCGGCGGACGCCTTCGTCGCCTCCTTCATCGGCGAGAACAACGCCCTGCCCGGCAGGATCGTCGCGCGCGACGAGGCGTGGTGCTCCATGGCGCTCGCCGACGGCACGACCCTGCGCGCGCGCTGCGCCCCGGGCCTCGCGCCCGGGGACGCGGCGGTGCTGGCGCTGCGCCCGGAACGCGTGCTGGTCGGCCCGGAGGCGTCGGCCGACAACGCGCTCGAGGCCGAGCTGCTCGAGACGGTGTATTTCGGCGACCACACGCGGCTGCGGCTGCGCGTCGGCGGCCATGACGAGTTCGTCGCGCGGCTGGGCTTCCGCGACGGCATCGCCCGGCCCCGGCCGGGCGACAGGATCCGGCTGGCTTGGAGCGCGGGGTGCTGCCGCGCGCTGGCGCCCGAGCCG
>VGDA01000359.1 GCA_016869915.1 Alphaproteobacteria bacterium | reverse complement strand
CAGGTCGGGGATGCCGTACTTGAGCATCGTGATGCGCTCGATCCCCATGCCGAAGGCGAAGCCCTGCCACTCGTCCGGGTCGAGGCCGCAATTGGCGATGACCTTCGGGTGGACCATCCCGCAGCCCAGGATCTCGAGCCAGTCGCCGTGGTTGCCGAGCCTGAGTTCGCCGCCCGCGCGCGAGCAGCCGATGTCGACCTCCGCCGATGGCTCGGTGAACGGGAAATGCGACGGCCGGAAGCGCAGCGGCAGGTCGCCGACCTCGAAATAGGCGCGGCAGAATTCCTGCAGGCAGCCCTTGAGGTGGCCCATGTGGATGGCCTTGTCGATCACCAGCCCCTCGACCTGGTGGAAGTTCGGCGAGTGGGTGGCGTCGTGGTCCGAGCGATAGGTCCGGCCGGGGATGATCACGCGGATGGGCGGCTTGACGCCCTTCATCGTGCGGATCTGCACGGGGCTCGTGTGCGTGCGCAGCACCTTCGGCGGCGCGCCGGCCTCGCCCGCGCTGCGCAGGTAGAACGTGTCCATCATCTGGCGCGAGGGATGCTCGGGCGGGATGTTGAGGGCGGTGAAGTTGTGCCAGTCGTCCTCGATGTCCGGTCCCTCGGCGACGGAGAAGCCCATCTCGCCGAAGATCGCCGTCAGCTCGTCGATGGTCTGGCTGATCGGATGCACGCGGCCGTCGGGAAGCGGGCGCGGCGGCAGCGTGACGTCGATGCGCTCGCGCGCCAGCCGCGCGTCGAGCTCGGCCTCGGCGAGGGTCGCGCCGCGCGCCTCGACCAGCGCCGCGACCTCGTCCTTGGCGGCGTTGAGCGCGGCGCCGCGCGCCTTGCGCTGGTCGGCCTGGATGGCGCCCAGCGTCTTCATCAGCTCGGTGATGCGGCCCTTCTTGCCCAGCCACTCGACGCGCAGCGCATCGAGCGCGGCGAGGTCGGCGGCGTCGGCGATGCGGGTCCTGGCGTCGGCGACCAGGGCGGCGATGTCGTCCGTCATGTCGGTTCCCGGTGGATGGAGGCGAGGTGGGAAGGGGCTGGCGCGCCGCGCGAAACGAAAAGGGCCCGGCTTGCCGGCCAGGCCCTTCCCGTGGCGTCCGCTTCGCGCCGGATCAGCCCAAGGCGGCCTTGGCCTGCTGGACCAGCGCGCCGAAGCCATCCGGATCGGTCACGGCGAGGTCCGCGAGGACCTTGCGGTCGACCGCGATGCCGGCCTTCTTGATGCCGTCCATCAGGCGCGAATAGGTGAGGCCGTGGAGCCGCGCGCCGGCGTTGATGCGCTGGATCCAGAGGCCGCGGAAGTCGCGCTTGCGGTTGCGACGGTCGCGATAGGCGTACTGGAGGGCCTTCTCGAGGCGCTCGAGCGCCGGGCGGAAGCTGCTGCCGGAGCGGCCGACATAGCCCTTGGCGGCCTTGACGACTTCCTTGTGACGTGCGCGGCCGGTAACGCCGCGCTTGACGCGTGCCATGACTATTCTCCCCGGCTCAGTCGTGGAGCCACTGCTTGACGACCTTGGCCGCGTGGCCAGGGCTCAGCTGCTTGGTGCCGCGCGCCTGGCGCAGCATGCGGTTCGAGCGCTTGCGCATGTTGTGGCGCTTGTTCGCGACGCCCACGAACACCTTGCCCGTCGCGCTGACCTTGAAGCGCTTTCGCGCCGAGGACTTCGTCTTCATCTTGGGCATTTTCCATGTCTCCTTCGGTACTTGGCGGTTGGGCATGCCCTGGGGCGGGGGCGCAGGATTGCGCCCGCCCCGGCCGTGGCCGCCGTCGGAAGCGGGGCGTTATAGGAGGTCCGGGCGGTCCCGGGCAAGGGGTGCCGCAAACCCGTCCGGCGCGCCGCGGGAGCATGCTAGCCTGCGTCCGGCGCCCCTGCCGGGGTGGCACTGGGGGCGTGTGCGGGCATGGAGCGCGAGAAGACCGGATCCGGCATCGTGCTGGCGGCCTGCCTGGCCCCGGCGCTGGTCGCATGCGTCTTCCTCGGCCTTTCCGCGCGCTGGTCCTGGGATGACCACCTGCGCGAGAAGACGGCCCGCGCGGAGACCCTGGCGCGCGCGATAGCCGAGCATTCGGAACTGGTCTTCGCCGCCACCGGCCTCGAACTGCGACGCCTCGCCGACGATCTCGGCAAGTCGCCCGAACTGTTCGGGCCACGACATGCCCTGCTCCAGGCCGCCATTGCCCGGGCCCAGTGGACGCAGGGCGGGCTGCCATCCGGCCTCGCCGTCTACGACCGCGAGGGCACGCTGGTGGCCACGGGCAGCCAGGCCGGGCCGCGTCCCGCCGAGAGCATCGCGGGCGGCGAGGCGCTGGCCCGGCACATGTCCCGCGATCCGGCGGAACTGGTCATCGCGCATCCGCATGGCCGGGCCTACGACAACCTCGCCATCTCGTCCTTCGTGCGCGGGCCCGACGGACAGCCTATCGGCATAGTGATGTCGCACGTGCCGGCGGATCGCTTCCTCTCGCTCTACGTCGACATACCGGACGTCGAAGGCACGACGCTCCTCCTGGTGCGCCGCGACGGCCAGCTGCTGCTCCGCCATCCGCAGCCGGTCGGCGGGCCGTTCGAGCCGTTCGCGCCCTGGACCAACAGCCTGATCCGGGAGCGCGCCGAGGGGCAGGCCATTGAGGTGCGCTCCGCGATCGACGGCGCCCGCCGCCTGGTCGTCCACAGGACGATCGGCGAGCGCGGCATCGACGCCGTCGTCACCATGCCGATCGACGGGCTGCTCGAATCGTGGCTCGAGGAATCGGACCATCGCCTCGCGCTCCACCTCGCGCTCGCGGGCGCCGCGATCGCCCTCGCGCTGGCCGCGCACCGCCGCCTGCTGCGGGGCCGCGCCAGGGCCCTGGCGCAGGCCGCGCGCGGCAGGAGCAGCCTCGACGCGACCCGGCGGAACCTGCTGGCCAGCGAGGCGCGCTTCCGCGACGCGATCTCCGCGATGCGCGACGGCTTCGCGCTCTGGGACGCCCATGACAGGCTGGTCGCCTGGAACGACCGCTACGTGGAGCTGCATCCGGGGATGGCCGGGCATCTCGCGCCCGGCGTCGCCTTCGCGGATGTCTGCCGCGCCGCGATCGCCTCGGCGCATGCCAATGGAAGCGCGGCCGGCCTGGCTGCCGAGGAATCCGTCGCCAAGCGGATACGGCTCCACGGGATGCGCGCGGGGCAGCGCTCGATCCCCTATTCGGATGGCCGCGTGCTCGCGGTCTGCGAGTCGCCGACGAGCGATGGCGGCACGGTCTCCACCTATCGCGACGTCACCGACGAGCATCGCCTGCTCCAGCAATTGCAGGAGAGCGAGCGCGCGTTGCGGCGCGCCCTCGTCTCGGAACGCGAGGCAGCCGCCCAGCGCCGCTTCGTCGCGATGGCGAGCCACGAGTTCCGCACGCCGCTCGCCGTGATCGACGGCGCGGCGCAGCGCATCGCGGCGCGCATCGCCGGAGACGACGAGATCACCAAGCGGCTGGACCGCATCCGCGGCTCGGTGTCCCGGATGGTCCACATCATCGAGCGCACGCTGGGCGCCGCGCGCCTCGAGGAGGGCCACCTCCACATGGCCGCCGTGCCGGTCGACGTCGGCGCGGTGCTCGCGGAGGTCTGCGAGCGCCAGCGCCAGATCTCGCCCGAGTTCGACGTCGCGCTCGACGTCGCCGCCGACCTCCCCGCGGTCGAGGCCGACCCGAGGCTGCTCGAGCAGGTCTTCTCGAACCTGCTGTCGAACGCGGTGAAGTACTCGGGCGCGTCGCGCGCGGTGCGCGTGTTGGCGCGCCGCCGCGGCGACCGCGCCGAGATCGCCTTCGCGGACATGGGCCTGCGCATCGACGCCGAGGACCTCCCGCGCCTCTTCGCGCGCTTCTTCCGCGCTCGCACCTCGGCCGGCCTGCCCGGCACGGGCATCGGCCTCCACCTCGCGCGCGAGCTGGCGCGCATGCATGGAGGCGACATCGAGGTGGAATCGGTCGCGGGACGCGGCTCGACCTTCCGCGTCCTGCTGCCGGCGCGCGCGGCGCTGCCCGGGCGCGCGGCGGCGGAGTGAGCCCGGCGCGCTAGCGCGCGCGCAACACCGCGAAGAGGCTCGAGTAGTCGTCGCGCCAGGCGCGCAAGCCCGGCGGCAGGGGGATCTCCTCGCCCGGG
>VGDA01000358.1 GCA_016869915.1 Alphaproteobacteria bacterium | reverse complement strand
CCGCTCGCGACCGCCGGCCGGCGCGACCTGGATGCCGCCGCGCCCCGGCGAGTTGACGAAGAAGAGGGACACGAGGCCGCGCGCGGCGGCCATCTCCGCCCAGCCGCCGATGCGGCCGAGATGGCCGGCATGGCGCAGGGCGACCACCGCCGCGCCGTGGCGCGCGGCGCGCGCGGCGCCTTCCTCGACCATCGTCTCGCCGACGACCTGGCCATAGCCGAACTCGCCGTCGATCGTCGCCACCGCGCCGGAATCGGAGGCCACGACGCCGGCGCGCCCCGGCACGATGCGCCCCGCCGCCTGCCAGTCGAGGTAGAGCGGCACGCGGATCACCCCGTGCGACTCGTGGCCGGCCAGGTTGGAATCGACGAGATGCGTGGCGATGGTCCGCGCCTGCGCCGGCGGGTTCCCGGCGGCGGCGAAGATGGCGGCGACATGGTCGCGCAGCGGATCGACCGGGATGCGGGCGTCGGGCATGGAGTTTCTCAGCCGAGGAAGAGGCGCGGCAGGAAGAGCGTGAGGGGCGGGAACACCGAGATCAGCACCAGCACGATCCCGAGCGGCAGGTAGTAGGGCATGCAGGCGCGGAAGACGCGCGCGAGCGGCAGGCCGGATATGCGCGCCAGCACGAAGCACAGCGCGCCGATCGGCGGCGTCATCATGCCGATCATCAGGTTGAGGACCATGACCACGCCGAACTGCACGGGATCGATCGCGAAGGCATTGAGGACGGGCATCACCAGCGGTGTGAAGATCAGCAGAATCGGCAGGGGATCGAGGAACATCCCGCAGATGAGCAGCGCGACATTCAGGACAAGCATGCACTGCCAGGGCTCGCTCGCGAAGGACAGCATGAACGAGACGAAGTTGGTCGCGAAGTTTTCGCGCACGAGCACCCACCCGAAGAGGATCGCGCCAGCGGTCATCACCATCACGACCGCGGTGGTCTCGAAGGTGTTTCGCAGTTCCGTCAGGAACTGGCGCGGCGTCATCGTCCGGTAGACGACGAAGCCGATCAGCAGGGCGTAGAGGCAGGCGATGACGGCGGCTTCCGTCGGCGTGAAGACACCGAGCAGGATGCCGCCCAGGATGATCCCCGGCGCCGCCAAGACGGGGATCGCGCGCAGGAAGGCGCGGAACATCTGGCCGAGACTCGCGCGCACGGCGCGGGGATATCCCTTGCGCTTGGCGACGACATAGACGTGGGTGTGCAGCGCGATCGCCATCAATATTCCCGGGACGATCCCCGCGATGAAGAGCGCACCGACCGACGCGTTGGCGGTGATCGCGTAGAGAATCATCGGCAGGCTCGGCGGGATGATCGGTCCCATCGTCGACGAAGCGGCGGTGATGCCGACGGCGAAGTCGCCGTCGTAGCCCTGGTCGCGCATCGCCTTTAGCTCGATCGTCCCGACGCCCGCGGCATCCGCCATCGCGGTGCCGCTCATGCCCGAGAAGATGAAGCTACCGAGGATGTTGACATGGCCGAGGCCGCCGGTGACGTGGCCGCAGAGGCTGTGGGCGAAGGCGTAGAGCCGGTCGGTGATGCCCGAGCTGTTCATGAGGTTGCCGGCAAGCACGAAGAACGGCACCGCGAGCAGGGGAAACTTGTCGAGGGAATCGAAGAGCTGCTGCACGACGATGAGCGGCGGCAGCCCGTTCATCCAGATGTAGAAGATCGCGGAGAGCGCCGTCGCCGCGAAGACCGGCACGCCGGCCAGGAGCAGGCCGAGAAAGGCGATGAACAGGATCGTCACGTCGTCATTCCCTGCGCGCGCCAGGAAGCCGGGCGAGGACGATGCGCAGCGCCGCGAGCGCGAAGCCGAGGGCGATCACCCCATAGGCTATCCACATCGGCATGCGCATCGCGGTGCTTGGCTGGCGGCCGAGGATCGGGATGATCTCGATCGCGAGCCATGCGACGTAGCCGACATAGCCGAGCACGATGGCGTCGACCGCCCAGGCGAGGGCGCGGCGCGCGCGCTCCGGGAGGACGAGGTCGATGGCGTCGATCCGGATATGGCAGGCCTTGCGGCAGCCCGTGGCGCAGCCGAGGAAGGCGATCGCCACGAGCAGGTAGCGCGCGGCCTCCTCGGACCAGATCAGGCTGTCGTTGAGGACGTAGCGCAGGAAGACCTGCACCGACATGACGGCGAAGGCCGCCAGCAGCGCCAGGACGCCGAGGACGTCCTCGACGGGGAAGTCGAGGAGCCGTCGCAGTACCGGCCTGTCGTCGCGCTCTTCCATGGCGGCTCGCGCCCGGCCCGCGCGTCGGCGGGCCGGGCGCAGGCCCTCACCTGACGGCGCGGATGCGGTCGATCAAAGCCTGCGTGAACTCGCCGGCCTTGATGCGCTCCTCGAAGACCGACGCGGTCGCCTTCTGGTATGCGCCCAGATCGACGTCGACGAACCGGATCATGTTCTTCTCGGTCATCTCCTTGCGCAGCGCGTCCTCCGCGCGCACCGTCTCCCTGCCGGCGGCCTCGGCGTAGACCTTCGCGCCGGATTCGATGCAGGCCCAGTGGGGTGCGCTGAGCCGGCGCTTGAGGTGCTGGCCAGTGATCAGCATCGCGATTTCCATCTGGTGGAAGGTCATGGTGATGACCTTGCTCACCTCGTGCATCTTGAGGCTGAAGCCGACGCCGAGCGGCAGGTTGGCGCCGTCGATCACGCCCTGGCGCAGGCCGAGATAGACCTCGCCCAGCGCCATCGGCGTCGGGTTCGCGCCCACCGCCCTGTAGAAGACCATCCAGGACGGCGCGTCCGGCACGCGGATCTTCCTGCCCTTCAGGCTGTCGGGCGAGGCGAAGCCGTCCTGGGCGTAGATGTGGAAGGCGCCGGCGTAATAGGCGCTGAGCAGCGACTGGCCGGTCGCCTTCTCCCAGGCATCCATCAGCTCGCGCAGCACCGCGCTGTTCGCGTAGGCCACGGCGTGGTCGCGATCGCGGAAGGCGTAGGGCAGCGAGGTGGCGCCGAGCTGGGGCAGGTTGCGCGCCAGGAAGGACGCGCCGGAATTGGCGAAGTCGACCGCGCCGAGCCTGGTCTGGTCGATCAGCGCGCCCTCGTTGCCGAGCTGCCCGCCCGGGAAGATGTCGATCTTCACCGCGCCGGCGCTGCACCGGCCGACATGCTCCGCCATCGCCGTGGCGCCCACATGGATGGCATGGTCGGTGCCGACGATGTGTCCGAACTTGAGCGCGGTCTGCGCCTGTGCGCTCGCGGCGCAGACGCCGCCAAGCATGAGTGCGAGCATCGCCGCACGCGTCGTGCCGATCATGCGTTCCCCCTTTTTGTCCTGTATACAGGACAGGTTTCTCTATACAGAATTAGAGATCCGCCGCCACCCCACTGTCAAGACGTCCATGACCATGCCCCGAAAGACCTCCGCGCTTCGTCGCCCCACGCGCGCCGCCGCCGAAGTCGTGGAGTTGCGCCCGCAATCGGTACCCTCGGTCGACAAGGCGATCGAGATCGTGCGCCTGCTCAACGGGCGCGGTGCGGCGGGCGCCTCGCTTTCGGACGTCTCGGCATCGCTGTCGATCACCCGCAGCCACTGCTACAACATCCTCCGCACGCTCGCGCAGTCCGGATGGGTGCTCTACGAGCCGGGAGATCGGCTCTACCGTCTGGGCCCGTCGCTCGCTGCGGACACGACCGCGGCGCTCGTCTCGCATCCCTATCTTCCCGTACTGCGCGCCGCGAGCGATCGACTGGCCGACGCGCTCGGCCTGCCCTGCACCGTGTGCGAGGCGATCGCGGACGGATCTTTCCTGGTCGTCCATACCGCGCATTATCCCGATCCGAGCGTCTACATGGCGCCGGTGGGTTACCGTTTCCCGCCGACCGCGGCGGCCCAGTTCAAGGCCCGGCTAGCCTGGCTGGGTCCCGCGCAGCAGGCCGCGGCCCTCGGCGCCTGGAAGCCGGTACGTCATACCCGTACCACGATCGTCGAACGCGAGGCGATGTCACGCGACCTCGCCGCTTCGCGCGCGCGCGGCTACGCCGCCAGCCGCGGCGAGTTCGTCGACGGCTTCGTGACGCTGGCGCTGCCGATCTTCGACCGGGCGGGCGAGGTGGCGATGATCGTCAGCTGCGCGGCGCGCGCAGAGGGCTTCGAGCGGCGCGAAGCGCAGG
>VGDA01000357.1 GCA_016869915.1 Alphaproteobacteria bacterium | reverse complement strand
GCGCGCGAAGCCCAGCGCGAAGGACTCGAAGGCGTCGAACGAGGCCTCGACGCGCCGCGCCGGAAGCCCGGTCATCGGCGTGGGCGGGCCCTTGCCGTCGATCGCCAGCGAGAGCACCCGCGCCGGCAGGCCAAGCCGCGGCGCGAGCGCCGCGGCGGCGAGGCCGACCGGGCCGCCCGCCCAGGCGACCTCGATCCGGCCGAGCCGCCCGGCCAGGTCGACCAGCGCGAGCGCATACTCCGCCGCGAAGCCGCGATGGACGCGCGACGCGGGGACGTATTCGGTCCAGTAGCGCTGCGCCGGCGAGCGGCGGCTGGCGAAGGCCTCGCCGTCGAAGCCGAAGCGGAAGGCCGGTCCGCCCTGGACCGGCTCGATCGCCGGCGCGGGCGCGGCCAGCGGCGCCGCGCTCAAGGCGCGAGCCCCGCCAGGAGGTCGGCGTAGGACGTGCGCGCCACCGCGTCATGCGCGCCCAGCCGCTCGCGCAGCACGGGCCGCAGCGCGTCGTCGAGATGCATGACGTTCTCGAAGCCGTGGAACTTCGGACGCGGCGGCAGCAGGAAGTGGCGCCGGTACACGTCGCCCTTCACCGGTCGTGAATCGCGCAGGCCCGGCAACCTGTCCTCGCACAGCGCGGCGACGAGCGGGTCGCGCAGGAAGGCCAGCATGTTCCCCGGGTCGAACTGGAAGAAACCGGCGCATCCCGCGCGGCCGGTGGCGAGGAGGTGCCGGTACCAGCCGGCGATGCGCTCCTTCTCGTGCATCTCCCAGGCCTGCGCCGGCGCGGGCCGGTCGTCCGGGTCCTCGGGATCCGGGACGCGGAGCACGAGATAGCATTCCCCCGAGCCGAGGACCGGGTAGCCATCGACCTGGTCCATCGCCCACATCGTGTGGAGGAGCTGCGGCTGCACGCAGGTCGCGCGCAGCGCGTAGTCGAGCGCGGCGCCGGATTCGAAGAACAGCTCGATGTCGATGTCGAGCAGCCGGTAGGGCAGCTGGTGCGCCTCGCAGAAGCGTATCGCGTGCACGATGTCGTGCCGGTTGAGGTCGCGCGCGAAGCGCGTGATGGCGACGCGAACCGGGATGCCGGCAAACATGAAGGCCTGCAGCGCGACCTCGCTGTCGATGCCGCCGGACGACAGGACCCAGAGGTCCTGGTCGCTCGCCGCGCGCAGCAGGCGCGCCGTGTCGATGCACGCGGCCCGCCAGTCCGCCGGGACCGCGGGCGCGCGGCCATAGGCGACCTCCCAGGACGCATAGGGCGATGGCCGCGCGACGAACCAGCGCCCGTCGTAGCCGAAGCGGAAATGGTTGCGGTGGCTGAGCTCGATCGCCGGCCGCCCCGGCAGGATCGCGTGCGTCGTGTCCATGGCCCCTCCCCTGTCAGCGCGCGCAGGAAAGCGCGGCGGGGCCGGGGCCGGGAACATGCCTGCGGGACTAGGCCACGATGCCGTGCGGGCTAAGCCTCAGCGCGGCTGCGCGAAGTGGTGGATCGCGATCGCCGCCGTCGCGGCGACGTTCAGCGACTGGACGAGGCCGCTGCCGGGGATGCGCGCGACCATCGCGCAGGCCTCGAGCGTCGCGCGGCCCAGGCCGCGCTCCTCGTTGCCGAGGACGATCGCCACGGGCCGGTCGCGCGGCACCTCCGCGAGCGGGCGCGCGTCGCACGCGAGCGCCGTCGCGACGACGCGGAAATGCCGCCCCAGCGCGGCCAGGGCGGCCGGCAGGTCGTCCGCGCGCCACATCTCGAGCAGGTCGAGCCCGCCCTCGGCGACGCGGTAGGCGGCGTCGGACGGCATCGCCTGCGCGGGATGGCCGGAGAGGACCATGCGCTCCACGCCGAGGAAGGCGGCGCTGCGCGCGATGGCGCCGAGGTTGTGCGGGTTCGACACGCCGTCGAGCACCAGGACGGGCCTGCCGCGCGCAGCCCAGGCGGCGACCGAGGCGGGATCGAAGCGGCCGACGGGGCGCGGGCGCGCCACCGCGACGATGCCGCCATGCATCGCGCTGCCGGCGACGCGCGCGAGTTCCTCCTCGCCCACCTCGCGCCAGGGCCTGCGCGCGCGCGACAGCGCGGCGAGGATCGGCTGGGCGGCGTCGCGCCGCGCCGGCAGCAGGAAGAGCCGCTCGATCCGCGCCGGATCGCGCGCGAAGAGGGCCTGCACCGCGTGCAGCCCGGCGACGCGCACGAGGTCGCTCGCGTGGCGGTGCGCCTGCGCGGGGCGAGGGCCCTGCACCGGCCCCTCCTGCCGCGCGTCGCCGCGCCGCCCGCCATGGCCGCCGCCCTTGCGCATCGCTCAGGCCGCCTGCCGCGGGCGCCGCTCGATCAGCAGCAGGCAGGCGACGATGATGACCGCGCTGCCCGCCAGCGTCGCGGCCGCGGGCACGATGCCGAAGAGCAGGAAGTCGACCGCGACCACCCAGACGATCGAGCTGTACTCGAATGGCGCGATGCGCGCGACCTCGCCATTCTTGAGCGCCGCGGCGAAGAACATCGTCGCCAGCGGCCAGAGCGCGCCGATCGCCACGAAGACGGCGATGTCGGCGCCGGCCGGCGTCGACCAGCCGAAGGACGCAAGCGGGAGCGAGAGCGCGGCCATCACGACGCAGGGATAGAAGAGCATCGCGAGGCGCGTCTCGCCGGTACTCAGCTTGCGCGTGATCACGCCGACGAAGGCGTAGCTGAGCGTGCCCAGGACGCAAGCCGCGTAGGCGAGGACCTCGCCGCCGCCGACCTGCGGCACCACGACGATGCCGACGCCGGCGAGGCCGGTGGCGATCGCCGCCGCCGCGCGCGACGGCACGCGCTCGCCCAGGAGCAACGCCGCGAGCAGCGTGCTTGCGAGCGGCACCATGTAGAAGATCGCGTAGGCGTCGGCGAGCGGCAGGTGGCCGAAGGCGTAGAAGAACGTCGCGCCCGATACGAAGAGCAGCGCGCCACGCGCGCAATGCAGCCAGGGATGGCCCGTGCGAAGCACGCGCATGCCCCTCGTCGCGGCGAGGCCGAGCACCAGCGCCAGCGACAGTGCCGTGCGCAGCAGGACGATCTGCATCACGCCGTAGTCGCCCGCGAGCCACTTGATCGCCGCGTCCTGCGCCACGAAGCACAGGATCGCGAGCGACATGAAGGCCGCGGCGCGCAGCATGGGCGTGCTCAGCCGCGTCGCCGCGTGGACCGGCGCGCGGCGCCCTCGCGGCCCGGCGCGGCCGGCGGCGAGACGAAGGGGCCCAGCAGCGAGACGAGCAGGTCGAGGTCCGGGCGCGGGCGCGGCACGTGCGCGTCGAGCGCGCGGCGCATCGCCGCGAGATGGCCGGGCGACGTGCCGCAGCAGCCGCCGACGATGCGCGCGCCTGCGTCGACCGCGAGGCGCGCGTACTCCGCCATCAGCTCCGGTGTCCCCGAATAGATCGTGCCGCTCGCGGTGACGCGGGGGATGCCGCAATTCGCCTTCGCGACGATCACCGTCCCCGGCTGCGCCGCCTCCATCGCGAGCACCGAGGCCACGAGGTCGCTCGCGCCGACGCCGCAATTGGCGCCCACCGCGAGCGGCGCGGGGGAGAGCGCGGTCGCGAACTCGACCAGCCGGCCCGGCTGGACGCCCATCATCGTGCGCCCTGCCGTGTCGAAGCTCGCGGTCACCACGAATGGCATGCCGACGCGCGCGGCGGCGCGCGTGGCGGCGCGGATCTCCTCGACGGCGGACATGGTCTCGATCCAGGCGACGTCGGCGCCACCCTCCATCAGCCCCTCGACCTGCTCGGCGAAGACCTCGACGGCCTCGTCCTCGGTGATCGGGCCGAGCGGCGCGAGCAGGTCGCCAGTCGGGCCAACCGACCCCGCGACGACCACCGGCCGTCCCGCGGCGTCGGCGACGCCGCGCGCGAGCTTCGCGGCGAGCCGGTTGAGCTCGCGCGTGCGCCCTTCCAGCTGGTGGAGCATCAGCCGGCGGCGATTGGCGCCGAAGCTGTTGGTGAGGATGATGTCGGCGCCAGCCTCGACGAACTCGCGATGCAGGCCGGCGATGCGGTCGGCGTGGATGTCGTTCCAGAGCTCGGGCGAGTCGCCGGAGACGAGGCCGCGCTCGAACAGGTTCGTGCCGGTGGCGCCATCCGCGAGGAGGACGCGGCGTTCGGCGAGGAGTCG
>VGDA01000356.1 GCA_016869915.1 Alphaproteobacteria bacterium | reverse complement strand
GGAAAGAGCTCGTGCCATCCCTGCTGGCCTCCTCGTACCAGTGGCCAGCTTGAATCACGCTTCGCACCGATTGGGAATCCCTCGCGATTCAACCAGGATGGAATTCGCTCTAGAGGCCATCGCGCCGAAGGCGGAGGCGGCGATCGCGATCGCGACGATGCAATCGGCGGCGATGGGCAGCCATGCGCGCGCTCCGGATGGTACCGACATGGTCATGCGCCCTCGATCGCCCTCCAGCCCGCGAGGCGCGCCCCGGTGCACGCCATCCGGGGCTGCGCCATTATGAGTCTGCGGCCTAGCAAACGCGATCTGCTCCCGTCTGGAGCAACTCCTGCTTTGCATGGCCGTCGCTGGAGCGAACCTGCGCCATGGGTGCAACCCGGGGGAAGCTTGGTGAAGTCGGAAGAGAGGCGGGCGCTCGAGCGGCAGATCCTCGAGAAGCTGGCGATGATCCGCGGGCGCGTGACGCCAGAGACCGTCGAGGCCCTGCGCCGCGCAGTCACTCCCTCGAAGGAGCCTGGCCAGGCCATGGCCGCTGTCGAGCCGCTGGCGAAACCCTCGGCGCACGCCTTGGCGGCGATGAAGGCCTACAAGGCGGGCCGCGGGAGATGATGCCGATGGCTGGCTTGCGCGCGCGCTCGCGCGCTGCTTCTCTCGAGGGATGAAACGTCGAGGACGATCGGGGGCGATCGGGGCCATGCTCCTGCGAAACGTCGCGCCATGCCGCGCCGGGGAAGACGCGCCATGACCGCGGATTCGGTGTTCTCGTGCACGTCGCCGGCAATCCCGCGCCGCCCGGCGCTTGACGTGCGAGGTGGGATGGCTTTATTTTCCCTATCTAGCCCGTGCCGAGGCCGCGCGAAGCCCATACCGCTCGCGTCGTCGCCGCAATTGATATCGTGCCTGCCTTGCGGATAATGCCGTCATTCGGGCGTTAAGCCCGCGCCCATCGGGCGAGAAACGATCAGGGAGGATCCGACCCATGTCGATCGCACGCCTTCGTCGGGCCGGTCTGGCTGCCGCCCTCGCCCTCGCCGTTCCATTTGGCGCCGCGTCGGCACAAGCCCCATCACAGCTCATCTTCCATACCGGGCCGGCCGGCGGCTCCTGGGTCCCGATCGGCGGCGCGATCACGGCGCTGTACGAGAAGGCGATCCCCGGCCTGAAGATCGAGAACCGGCCGGGCGCCGGTCTCATCAACATCAAGGCGATCGAAGAGCGCAAAGGCCATATCGGCTTCGGCAACATGATCTCGACTGTCGACGCGCTGCGCGGCGTCGGCCAAGGCGTCACCCAGCCCTACAGGAACGTCTGCCACGTCGCGAGCCTCTACCCGCAGATCCTGCAGGTCACGGTGCGCGCCGACGCCGGCATCAAGAGCTTCGCCGATCTGAGAGGCAAACGGGCCGCGACACTGCCGCGCGGCAACACCACGGCGGTGGTCGCCGAGCAGCTGCTCGACCTCTCGGGCATCGGCCTCGCGGGCCTCGGGCGCATGGCCTTCGTGAACACCTCGGATCAGGCGAACATGTTCCGCGACGGCCAGATCGACTCGTCGATCCTGATCACGACGGCACCGTCCTCGGCGATTATGGACATGGCGAACGCCCGCGAGATCCGCATGGTCGACATCGACGACGCGCTGTTCGAGAAGCTGCGCACGGCCAATCCCGGCTTCTCGCGCTATGCCATGGCCAAGGCCACCTATCCCGGCATGGATCGCGACAACGCGACGGTGCAGTTCCCCGCGCAGCTGGTGGTCAGCTGCGAGCTTCCGGAGCCGATGGTGCATACGATGACCAAGGCCCTGGTTGAGGGGTTGCCCGATCTCGCCAGGGTCAACGCCGTCTTCGCCGCGGAGACGGTCAAGACTTTCTGCGCGCCCTCGGCCGTGCCGTTCCATCCCGGCGCCGCGCGCTACTGCAAGGAGAGCGGCGCGATGTGACCGCGCGCACCGGTCGCCGCGCCGGCGCGCACGAGCCCACGACGGCCCGCTCCGGATGCCGAGCTACGCCACGTTCTGCCGTGCGGCGGCGACCCTGGTCGCCGTCGCCTTCTCCCTGTTCCATGTCTACATCCAGCTCGCCGGACCGCCCGAACCGCTGATCTTCCGCTCGACCCATCTGCTGTTCGCGCTCGTCCTCGTCTTCCTGCTCCATCCCGGCGCGTTCGCACGTGCCGATAGGGCGCCGGGCCCGCTCGACCTCGCCTGGCTCGCGGCCGGCATCGCCTGCGCCGGCTATGTCCTGCTCAACCACGACTACCTGATCTTCCGCTTCGCGCTGGTCGACGACATCCGCCCGGCCGACTGGGTGTTCGGGACGCTGCTGACCCTCGTCGTGCTGGAGGGAACGCGGCGCGTGATCGGCTGGGCACTGCCGGTGACGGCGCTGGCATTCATGGCCTACGCGCTCGTCTTCACTTCTGTCACGCCGCAGACGCTGATCGACCAGATCTTCCTGACGACCGAAGGCATCTTCGGCATGACGTTGTCGGTGTCAGCGACCTTCGTCGTGATCTTCGTGCTGTTCGGCTCGTTCATGGAGCGCAGCGGGACCGGCCAGCTGTTCATGGACTTCTCGCTCGCGATCACGGGCCGCTCGGCGGGCGGGCCCGGCAAGGTCGCGGTGATCTCCTCGAGCCTGTTCGGCACGATCTCCGGCTCGGCCGTCGCCAACGTCATGGTCGACGGGCCGATCACGATCCCGCTGATGAAACGCACCGGCTTCCGGCCGGCCTTCGCGGCCGCCGTCGAGGCGGTGGCCTCGACCGGCGGTCAGATCATGCCGCCCGTCATGGGAGCGGCCGCCTTCGTGATGGCCGAGTTCCTCGCCGTCAGCTACCTGCAGGTGACGCTGTGGGCGCTGATCCCGGCGCTGCTCTACTACGTCGCCTGCTTCGCGGCGGTGCATTTCGAGGCGCGCAGCCACGGGCTGCAGCCGCTGCCCGAATCGGAGATCCCGCAGCTGGGCACGGTGATGCGCGAGCGCGGCCACCTGTTCATCCCGATGCTCGTCGTCATTGCGGGGCTCGGCCTCGGCTACAGCGCCACGCTCTGCGCGCTGGTCGGTGCCGCGACCTGCCTGCCGGTGGCGCTGCTGCGCCGCGCCACGCGCGAGCCGATCGGCCGGTCGGCGGTCTGGGATGCGCTCGCCGACGGCGCGCGCAACTCGGTCTCGGTCGCCATGGCCTGCGCCTGCGCCGGCATCGTGCTGGGCGTGATCACGCTGACCGGCTCGGGTATCGCCTTCACTGCCGTGATCATCGAACTCGCGCGCAACAGCCTGATCCTTGCGCTGCTGCTGACGATGGTCGCCGGGATCATCCTCGGCATGGGGATGCCGACGACGCCGGCGTACATCATCATGGTCGCACTGCTCGTCCCGGCGCTGATCAAGCTCGGGGTCGTGGCGCCGGCGGCGCACATGTTCGCCTTCTACTTCGCGATCCTCTCGGCGATCACGCCGCCCGTGGCGCTCGCGGTCTATGCCGCGGCCGGCCTCGCCAAGGCCGATCTCTGGCCGGCCGGGCTCGCCGCGGTGCGTGTCGGCGCGGCCGGATTCATCGTGCCGTTCATGTTCGTCTATCAGCCCGGCCTGCTGATGATCGGATCGTGGACGGAGATCGCGGTGGCCGCGGGCACCGGGACGCTCGGGATCCTGTTCCTCGCGGCCACCCTGCACGGCCATCTGCGCCATGCCCTCGCGATGTGGGAGCGGGCGGTCCTGCTCGCCGCCGCCCTGCTGCTGATCGACCCGAACTGGCTCACCGACCTGATCGGTGCGGCGATCGGCGGCGGCATCTGGCTGCGCCAGCGCCTCGCCACGCGGACGGCACCGGCCTGACGACCGACTTCATGGAACGTCTGGCAGCCCTGTGTCCCCCGTCAGCGCCCCTAGGACAGTTTGAGTAGTTTGCGTACCGGAGTGTTTTCGGCTCATCGTCACCGTTGAAAGGGACGAGGATGAGACCGATGAAGCAGACCCCGCCGAACGGCACGGCCGAACAGCATGTCCGTGAGATCCGCCGTAAGACCCGCAAGCAGTACTCGTCGGAAGAGAAAATCCGGATCGTGATCTCGGGGCTCCGCGGCGAGCACTCGATCGCCGAGCTATGCCGGCGAGAGGGCATTGCCGAGAGCCTTTATTACACGTGGT
>VGDA01000355.1 GCA_016869915.1 Alphaproteobacteria bacterium | reverse complement strand
GGGACGCCATCTCGCCATGCATCTGCGCGCGCAGCAGCGCGAGGTCATGCCGCGTGGCGAGCTGGCCGACGAGCTGGCTGATCGCCTCCGCCGTCGCGGCGGCGACGCCGGCGGCCTGGGCGGGGCCGAGCCCGGCCTCCGAGAGGCGCTGCGAGAAGCGGAGCGTGTCGAATGCCACCTATGCCATGCCCCCGAGGATGGGCCGCGCTGGCGGCGCGTCGCGGATGCAAACGGGGTGGAGGCTAGCGCGGACGGCTTGCTGCGTCGCGGGGCCGGGGGCCGGTTTTTCCGCGCCAGGCCGAAAAGCCGCGCTCGGCGAGCGCGAGCGCGACCAGCGCCGCATGGACCAGCGACTCGCGCGGCGGCAGGGCCCGCGACAGCAGGAAATGCGTCGCCGCGAGCACGGCGACGGGAAGCGCGAGGCGATGGAGCCGCGCCCAGGCCGCGCCGAGGCGCGCGCGCGCCCATGCATTCGACGTGGCGACCAGCGGCACGAGCAGCAGCAGCGCCGCGAGGCCGGCCAGCAGGTAGGGCCGCGGCAGCTCGCCGAGCAGGAAGCCCCAGTCGTAGCCGTATTGCCGGCACCAGGCCCAGCCATGCGCGAAGCCATAGGCGGCGGCAAAGAGTCCGACCATGCGCCGCGGCACGGCGGGGAGGTCGCTTGCGAGGAGGCGCGCGAGCGGCGAGAGCAGCAGCCCGAGCACCAGGAGCCGCATGGACCACAGCCCTGTCTCGTGCAGGATCGCGCGATAGGGCGTCGCCAGCGCGCCGGCGGCGAAGTCCAGCGCGAGGGCGGCGCCCGGCGCGGCGGCGAGGACGAAGGTCGCGACCCGCAGGAGCCGCGGCGCGTTCATCGCGCGCGCGACAGCGCGAAGGCGAGGGCCGCGAAGAGCGCGAGCGCGCCCAGCGACACCCAGGTCGCGGGCCAGATCATGGCAAGGCCAAGCACCGCCAGGGCGAGGCGCTGCGCGGGCGGCAGCGTGCGGCCGAGCCAGGACTCCGCAGCGGCGGCGAGCGCGATCGTCGCGGCGATCGCGGCGGCGACCTGGACGACGACCTGGACCGGCTCGCCGATCAGCAGGACGCCGGGCTGGTAGACGAAGGCGAAGGGCAGCAGGAAGGCCACGATGCCGATGCGGCAGGCGAGCAGGCCGATCTGCATCGGGTTGGCATTGGCGATCGAGGCCGCGGCGAAGGCGGCGACGGCGACGGGCGGCGTGATCGCCGACATCGACGCGAAGAAGACGATGAAGAGATGCGCGGGCAGCGTTTCGATGCCCAGCGAGACGATCGCCGGGCCGGCGAGCACGGCGGCGAGCGCGTAGACGGCCGGCGTCGGCATGCCCATGCCGAGCACGATCGTCACCAGCGCCGCGATGGCGAGGGTCAGCAGCAGGTTGCCCGGCGCCAGGGCGAAGAGCATCGAGCTGATCTTGCCCGTGAGGTCGGTCATCGACAGCGTGCCGACGACGAGGCCGGCGACGGCGCAGGCGACGCCCACGCCGCAGGCGCGGTGCAGCGCGTCGACCAGGCCGTCGCGCAGTCGCAGGACGGTGGCGCGCGGGTCGCGGCTGCGGACGAGCGCCACCACGCCGAGCGCCGCGATCGCGACCGCGGCGGAGAGGTCGGGCCGGTCGACCGAGAGCACGATCCAGACGATCAGCCCGATCGGCACGAGGAAGAGCCAGTTCTCGCGCAGCACCAGGAGCGCGCTCTCGCCGCGCCCCTCGACGGTGGGCTTGAGGCCGACGCGGCGGGAGTGGAAATGCACCGCGAGGAAGACCGCGAGGTAGTAGATGAAGGCCGGGATCACGGAGGCGGCGACGATCTTCGCGTAGGCGATGCCCGTGAAGTCGGACATCATGAAGGCCGCGGTGCCCATCACCGGCGGCATGATCGCGCCGCCGGTCGAGGCGACCGACTCGACCGCGCCCGCGTAGACGCGGCTGAAGCCGGTGCGGATCATCAGCGGGATGGTGATCGAGCCGGTCGTCACGACGTCGGCGGTGGGCGAGCCCGAGATCGAGCCGTACATGCCCGAGGAGATCACCGCGACCTTGGCCGGGCCGCCGACCTGGCGGCCGACCAGCGCCTCGGCAAGGCGGTGGAAGAACTCGCCGCCGCCGACGCGGTCGAGGATCGCGCCGAACAGCACGAAGACGTAGACGAGGAAGCAGGCGACCAGCAGCGGCGGCCCGAACAGCCCGTTGGTGGTGAAGACGAGGTGGTCGATGATCTCCTCGAGGCTGAGCCGGCGATGCGCGAAGGGCCCGTCCAGCAGGTGTCCGAGGAAACCATAGGCGAGGAAGAGCAGGACCAGCGTGACCAGCGTCATGCCGATGGTCCGCCGCGTCGCCTCGAGCACCAGCAGCACGAGGACGATCGAGGCGAGGTGGTCGCCGGTGCTCAGCGAATCGATGATCGGCAGGCGCAGCTCGTGGCGCCCACGCATCGCCACGAAGTAGAGCGCCGCCATCCAGGCCAGCGCCACGCAGGCCCAGGCGATGGGGCTGGTGCCGCGCGGGCGCGTGGGGCCGCCGGTCGTGGTCAGGAAGGCGACCGACAGGATCGCCGCCAGGAACAGGTACATGACGACGCGCCGGTCGGCGTAGACGCCGAAGGCGATGGCCGTCAGGCCGAGCCCGGTGGCGAGGCCGAGGACGAGGATCGCGATGCGCTCCGCAGGGCCGCCGGCGCGCGCGGCGCCGGGAGCGAGAAGGGCAAGAAGGGACATGGCCTGGCTCGCTCCCGGCGGGTCGCCGTTCAGGCGACCAGGCCCGCGGCGCGATAGGCCTTGGCCGCGCCGGGATGCAGCGCGACCGGCGCCGTCACCGGCAGGTCCCTTGGCGCCATGCGCGCCATCGTGGCGTGCGCGGCCTTGAGGTAGTCGAAATGCTTGAGCATCGCGGCGACGACGGCCTCGGCCTGCGCCTCGGGCATCTCGGCCGAGGCGAGCAGCGCCACCGTGCCGGTCACGGTATGCACCGTCGCCGGCTGGAACGGATAGGTACCCCCGGGCACGTCGATCGGCTGGGTCCCGATGTCGCGGGTCATCCGGTCGATAACGTCCTTCTCGAGGCCGACCATGCGGACCGGCAGGTCGCGCGTCGCGTTGGCGAGCTGGCCCGAGGGGAAGGCGAGCATGTTGACCGACATGTCGACCTGGCCGGCCTTCATCATGTCGAGCGCGGTGTTGTAGTCGACGTAGTGCACGCGCCCGCCGAAGGACTCGAGTTCCTGGAAGGTCAGGCCCGCGGCCTTGAACGCCTCCTCGGTCGCGATCGCCATCATCGTGCCGCGCAGGTTGACCGCGAGCTTGAGCGGGATGCGCTCGCGCTTCACCTGCTCGAGCGACTGCACCGGCGTCGCGGCGCGCACCACGAATTGCAGCGCCGCCTGCGGGTCGATCAGCGCAAGGGCGCGGACGTTCGGGAAGGCGCGCTCGAACGGCGCCTCGCCCCTGAGCGCGCGCAGCGCCATCTGCGTGTGCGCAATGCCGAGCTGGACGCGGCCGGTGGCTACGAGCTGCACGTTCGCGGCGTCGCGGCCCGGCTCGTAGCTGAAGGCGGCGCCGGGCGACTCGCGGCGGATCGTCTCGCCGATCGCGTTGCCGATGGCGCTCCACGCGCCGCCGACCGATCCTCCGGCCATCGTGAGCTTGAGCGCCTGGGCGCGCGCCGGGGCGCCTGCGGCGAGGGCGGCGGAGGCGAGGGCGGCGGAGGCGAAGCCGCGGCGTGTGAGCCTTGTCATGCGAGGTCTCCCTTCCCTGTCTGTTCAGGCGACGCGCGGCTCGGCCGCGCGGGCGCCATGGCGCAGGGCCGCCGCCGGCATCTCGGCGACCGTGCTGATCCTGTCATAGGCGCCGCGCGCCGTGGCGCGCAGCATCCGCTGCCGGTCGAGATGGTCGAACACCGCGAGCACGGGTGTCCAGAACCCCTCGATGTCGAGGAAGACCGTGGCCTTCCGGTGCAGGCCGATGTCGTGCCAGGTGATCATCTCGAAGGCCTCGTCGAGCGTGCCGACGCCGCCCGGCAGGACGAAGAAGACGTCGGAGAGATCGGCCATGACCTGCTTGCGCGCGGCGAGGCTGTCGACGATCCGCAGGTCGGCGAGGCGCGTCTCGGCGCGCTCGCGCTCGACGAGGTGGCGCGGCATCACGCCTACGACGTCTCCGCCGCCGTCGAGCG
>VGDA01000354.1 GCA_016869915.1 Alphaproteobacteria bacterium | reverse complement strand
GTCTATGGCCTGACCGCCAGTGTCTCGATCGGCGACCTGTTCAAGGCGGCCTTCGTCCCTGGCGTGATGATGGGCTGCCTCTACATCGGCTACATCCTGATCCGCTGCCGCCTCGACCCGAGCCTCGGGCCGCCGGCGCCGGCCGAGGAGCGCAACATCCCGCTCGCGGAGAAGCTGGCGATGCTCAAGGGCCTCGTCCTGCCGCTGCTGATCATCTTCTGGGTGCTGGGCTCGATCTACTTCGGCATCGCGGCGGTGACGGAGGCGGCGGGCGTCGGCGTCGTGGGCGCGATCGTCTCGGCGGCGATCCGCGGCGAGCTCAACTGGAAGATGATGCGCGAATCCCTGGTCCAGACCATGGAGACCGTCGGCATCCTGATCTGGCTGACCTTCGGCGCCTTCGCCTTCATCGGCATCTACAACATCATGGGCGGCACGAACTTCGTGCGGCAGATGATCACCGGGCTGCCGGTGGCGCCGATCGTGATCATCCTGATCATGATGGCGATCCTGCTGGTGCTGGGCTGCCTGATCGACTGGATCGGCATCTGCCTGCTGACGATGCCGATCTTCGTCCCCATCATCAAGGACCTGGGCTACGACCCGGTGTGGTTCGGCATCCTGTTCTGCATGAACATGCAGGTGTCGTACCTGTCGCCGCCCTTCGGGCCAGCCTGCTTCTACCTGAAGGGCGTCGCGCCGCCCGACATCACGCTGCAGCAGATCTTCAGCTCGGTCTGGCCCTTCATGGGGCTGCAGATCACGGCCCTGCTGATCGCGCTGTTCTTCCCCGAGGTGGTGCTGTTCCTGCCGCGCCTGCTCGGCTGAGCCGGGAGCCTGGCGGCCGTCACTTCCCGTCGAGGGAGGTGACGGCCCGCCAGTCCGCGCCCGGCGGCGCGTCGCGCAGCGCCGCTGCGCGCGCGGCGAGGCTCTGGGCGGGGCGATCCTCGGCCAGCGCGTAGCCCGACAGCGCCGCCGCCGCACCGGCGAAGTCCCGCGCGCGGTAGAGCCGCAGCCCCTCCGCGAAGAGCCTGTCGCGCTCGAGGGAACCGGCATCGACTTGGCCCGCGAAGCCGGTCGGCTCCAGGATGACCACCGGCTGCCTGCGTCCCTTGACCTGCACGGCGTCGAGTTCGCGCCACGCGATCCCTGGGCCAGGCGCCGCGTCGGCCAGCGCGCGCACGCCCTCCGCGCACATGATGGTCGAGCCGAAATGCTTGTTCGCGCCCTCCAGCCGCGAGGCGAGGTTCACGGTGTCGCCCATCACCGTGTAGTTGAAGCGCTTGCGCGAGCCGATGTTGCCGACCAGCGCGCGGCCGCTGTTGAGGCCGATGCGCGCGCCGAGGCGATGCCCGAGGAAGGGCCTCGCCGGGTCGGCGTTCATCTCCTCGAGCTTCGCCGCGCAGGCGAGCGCCGCCTCGACCGCGCGGCGCGCATGGGCGGGATCGTCCATCGGCGCGCCGAACACCGCGACGATCGCGTCGCCGATGTACTTGTCGACGAAGCCGCCCTTCGCCTCGACGATGTCGGTCATCGCCGACAGGTAGCTGTTCATCACCTGCACGAGCTGGTGCGGGGTCAGCCCCTCGGACAGCGAGGTGAAGCCCGCGACGTCGGAGAAGAGCACGGTGACCTCGCGCTCCTCGCCGCCCAGCTCTGGCGGGGCCTGCGCCGCCATCAGCCGGTCGACCATCGCGGGCGCGAGGTAGAGCTGGAAGCTGCGCCGCAGCAGGCGCTTGTCCTTGTCCGCGACCGCGAAGCGGAAGCCGAGCAGCGCCGCGCCGCCGGCGCCCGCGGCGAGCAGGGCCGTCACGAAGGGCCAGGCGATGCCGGCATGGAGGGCCACGACGCTCCCCGCCGTCCAGGCGAGGGCGAGGGCGGCGAAGGCGAGGCCCGCCAGCGCCGCGGGCAGGTAGAGCGCGAGGCTCGCCGTGGCGGCGACGAGCAGCGCCGTCGCGGCGCCCTCGCCGGCGCGGCCGAGCTCGGAAAGCCCGCCGCCGCGCAGCAGGTCGTTGACGAAGGTCCCCTGGATCATCACGCCGGGGATCGCGTCGCGCATGACGTCGTCGCGCAGGATGTCGGTCCGCGCCGGCAGCGCGCAGCGAGGCCCGAAGGCCGCGCCCTCGGGGCCGGCCATGAAGCGCCGCGAACTGAGCTTGCGGTCCTCGACGTCGAGGATCGTGCCGAAAAGGACGACCCGGCCCCTGAAATGGCGCTCGAAGAATTCCGCGTCGCCCTTCGCCGCGCAGGCATGGAGGTCGGCGAGCGAGAAGGCCGGGATGTCCGCGCCGCCCCCCTGGAAGTCGAGCAGGAGGTTGTTGGTCGCCGAGCCCGGGATCCTTCGGCCCGCGAGGAACACGCCGCCATCGCGCTCCTCGGGCGCCGCGCCGAGCGCGCGCGCGGCGAGCTCAAGGCCGAGAGAGGGCTGCTTGCCGGTCCCGCCGGGCGCCTGCCCGTCCTCGACGTCGAGCAGCAGCGGCGCGCGGCGGATGACCTCGTCGGGGTCGCGGAAGAGGTTGGCCGCGCGGATGTTCGCGTCGTGGTCGACCGCGAAGCCCTGGCCGCGATTGGGCCGGATCGGCGACGCGCCGTGCTGCACCTTGCCGAGCACGACGCGCCCGTCGCGCGCGCCGGCGCGCAGCGCGCGCAGGAAGTCGCGGTCATGCGCGGGCACGAAGCGCTCGACCGAGGACGGGAAGATCACGTCGAAGCCGACCACCGCGGGGCCGGCGTCGAGCGTCGCCTTGAGCACGGGGGCGATGTCGCGCGTCCAGAAGGCCTGGGGCACGCCCTCGAAGGGCGGCGTCCTGTGGGTCTCCTCGTCGATCGCGATCACGGCGACGCGCGACGCGTCCGGCCCGTGCCTCGGCCCGAAGGCCGCGTGGCGCAGCGCGAAGGCGATGTCGAGCGACAGGCCGCGCAGGGGATCGAACAGCGGCGACGCCACCAGGCCGGCGCCGATCGCGACGACCGCGACCGCGGCGCCGAGAGTCCTTCGATCCATCGCGCGCCCCTCAGAGCCGCAGCAGGCGCCCGACCACGGGCGCGCGGCCCGGCTGCGCGTTCGGGTCGACGCGGAAGACGACCTGCCGGTTGCCGACGGAGGCGCGGTACGTGCCGCCGGCCGCCAGCGCGCGCCCGTCCCGCGCCAGGTCGTACATGCTGCCGCGCGCCAGCTGCTGCGCGGCGACGTCGAAGGTCATCGGCGGCGCGGCCGCGTCCAGGCGCGCGATCGTGACCTTGCCGCCGCCCTTCACGTCGAGCACGGGGGACAGGCCGTGGATGGTGACCTCCGGCGTCGTGGCGGCGCCCGCCTTCGGTGGCGCGCGGAAGACCATGACGCCGGACTGCGCGGCCTGGTCGGCGGTCAGCTTGAGCTTGCTGCCCTCGCACTTCACCTTGTCGCGCCTGACCGCGCCGCCTGCGACGCTCGACTGCTCGGCGCCGACGGTGACCGTGCCGCCCTTGATCGTCTCGCGCCAGCAGGAGCGCAGGTAGCCGAGGACAAGTTCGTCGTTCGCGCCCAGCTTCAGGACGCGGCCGGGGACGAGGTAGTCCATGAACTCCACCTCGACCTTGCCCTTCGTGTCCTCGACGATCGCGGACGGATCGGCGGCCCATGCCGGCGCCGCGATGGCGAGCAGTGCGGAGAGTGCGAGGATCGTGCGCATGGGCGTGCTCCTTTCGTGGCGTTCAGTCGGCGGCGTTCGGGAGATGGGCTGACTGGCGCGGCCCGGTCCCGCCGCCATCGCCCACGAGGGCGAAGGGCGCCCAGAATATCGGGTGCGCGTAGGAAAAGGCGGGGCGGCCCGTCGCCGGATCGACGTGGCCCGGCCCGTCGACGAGCGCCATCATCGCCTGCTGCAGCGCCGTGGCCCGGGGCAGGGCGGGGTCGCGCGCCTGGCGCGCGAAGAGGTCGGTCGTCAGCGCGCGCGCGCTCGTCGTCTCCACGGGCCAGTTCGTGGCCAGCAGGGCGCGCGTGCCGGCGTAGAAGAACGCGCGGCCGAGGCCCGAGATCGCCTCCGCCCCGGCGCCGTCGCCGGCCGCGGTATTGCACGCCGACAGCACCACCCAGTCGGCGTTGAGCCTCAGGCCGAGCACCTCCTCGAGGGTCAGCAATCCGTCGCCGTCGACATCCGCGACGATGGGCGCGGAAAGCGCCAGCGCGGGCTGCAGCAGGCCGTTGATGTCGCCGGGCACGAGGCCATGGGCCG
>VGDA01000353.1 GCA_016869915.1 Alphaproteobacteria bacterium | reverse complement strand
AGCATGGAGCCCTCCGCGCTTGCCGAGCGTAATGAGCCGCTCGACGACGGGACGCAGCTCCTTGGCCTTGGGCAGCGTCGTCTTGATCTGCTCGTGCCTGATGAGCGCGGCCGCCATGTTGGCGAAGGTCGCCTTGCGGTGGCTGGTGGTGCGGCCGAGCTTGCGGCCGGCGACGGCGTGGCGCATGTCACTTCACTCCGGGATGGGCGTTAGCCTCTCGCGAGCCTCAGTACGGCTCCTCGAGCTTCTTGGCGAGTTCCTCGATGTTCTCGGGCGGCCAGTTCGGGATCTTCATCCCGAGATGCAGGCCCATGTTGCCGAGCACTTCCTTGATCTCGTTCAGCGACTTGCGGCCGAAATTCGGCGTCCGCAGCATCTCGCCCTCCGTCTTCTGGACGAGGTCGCCGATGTAGATGATGTTGTCGTTCTTCAGGCAGTTGGCCGAACGCACCGACAGCTCGAGTTCGTCCACCTTCATCAGCAGGTTCTTGTTGATGCCAAGTTCCTGCGTCTCGGCGGCCACCGGCTTCTCGGCCTGCGGCTCCTCGAAGTTGACGAACAGGCGCAGCTGGTCCTGCAGGATCCGCGCGGCGAGCGCGACGGCATCCTCCGGCGTCACGGCGCCGTTGGTCTCGACCGACATCGACAGCTTGTCGTAGTCGGTTACCTGGCCGACGCGGGTATTCTCGACCTTGTAGGAGACCTTCTTGACCGGGCTGAACAGCGCATCGACCGGCACGAGGCCGATCGGGGCGTCGGCCGGGCGATTGGCCGTGCCGGGCACGTAGCCCTTGCCTGTCTCGACCGTCATCTCCATCGACAGCTTTGCGCCGACGTCGAGCGTGCAGATGACCAGGTCCGGGTTCATGACCTCGATGTCGTGGCCGGTCTCGATCTGGCGGGCGGTGACCTCGCCGGGGCCTACGGCCTTGAGGTAGATGCGCTTCGGTCCCTCGCCATGCATGCGCAGGCCGACGGCCTTCACGTTCAGGACCATGTCGGTCACGTCCTCGCGGACGCCGGCGACCGAGGAGAACTCGTGCAGCACCCCGTCGATCTTGATCGACGTGATCGCGGCGCCCTGGAGCGAGGAGAGGAGCACCCGGCGCAGCGCGTTGCCCAGGGTCAGGCCGAAGCCGCGCTCCAGCGGCTCGGCGACGATCGTCGCGGCGCGCTTGGGATCCTCGCCCGGCTGGATGTCCAGCTTGCTGGGCTTGATCAGCTCTTTCCAATTCTTCTGGATCACGTGTGCCTGTCCTTCGTTTCCGGGACGCGGGGGCAGCGAACCGCGCCCCGCCTCCAGTCCTCTTTGCGTCCCGCCGCGCGCCCTCGCGGCGCGCGCGGCATCGTGCCTAGGCCTCGATCAGACGCGACGCCGCTTGGGCGGGCGGCAACCGTTGTGCGGGATCGGCGTCACGTCGCGGATGGACGTGATGAGGAAGCCGACGGACTGCAGCGCGCGCAGCGCCGATTCGCGGCCCGAGCCCGGGCCCTTGACCTCGACCTCGAGGGTGCGCACGCCATGCTCCATCGCCTTGCGGCCGGCATCCTCTGCGGCCATCTGCGCCGCGAAGGGGGTCGACTTGCGGCTGCCCTTGAAGCCCTGCAGGCCCGAGGACGACCAGGAGATCGTGTTCCCCTGCGCGTCCGTGATCGTGATCATGGTGTTGTTGAAGCTGGCGTTCACATGCGCGACGCCGGAGGAGATGTTCTTGCGCTCGCGCCGCCTCGGGCGCGCCGCGGCGCCGCCCGACGACTTCTTCTGTTCCGCCATGTCCGTTCCTTCGCTTCTCTAGAGTGCCGACGGCGCCGCGTTCACTTGCGCGTCGCGATCTTCTTGCCGGCGATGGGACGCGCCTTGCCCTTGCGGGTGCGGGCGTTGGTGTGGGTGCGCTGGCCGCGGACCGGGAGGCCCTTGCGATGGCGCAGGCCGCGATACGAGGCCATGTCCATGAGTCGCTTGATGTTCATCGCGATCTCGCGACGCAGGTCGCCCTCGACCTGGTAGTCGCGGTCGATGATCTCGCGGATGCGCAGGATCTCGTCGTCGGAGAGCTGGTTCACCCGCTTCTCGGCCGCGATCCCGGCCTGCTGGCAGATGATGGCCGCGTTGGCCGGACCGATCCCGTAGATGTAGCGGAGCGCGATCAAAACGCGCTTGTTCGTCGGAATGTTGACGCCAGCGATACGCGCCACGTTCGCTCTCCCTTTTTCTCGAGTCGGCTCAGACTGGAAGGACTGCGCGCTCGTGCCGGAACGGGCGCGCAAACGAAAACGCCCGGCGCGCCTTGGCGGCGCCGGGACCGAAATGAAGGCAAGTCTTGTACAGTCGTACCCCCGCCGAGTCAATCCCGGCCCTGCCGCGATCAGCGAGGTTCATCGGGCGTCTCCCGCCGGGCGTGGCCCGAGGATCGCGGCGAGCGCCGCGGTGACCCGGTCCATGTCCGCCATGCCATCCACGCCGCACAGGGCGCCTCGCGCCTGGTAGTAGGGAAGGATAGGCGCGGTCTTGGCGTAGTACTCCGAGAGACGCTTGCGCACCGTCTCGGCATTGTCGTCGGCGCGCCGCAGGAAGTCCGTCCCGCCGCAGGAATCGCATACCCCTGCCCTCGCGGGCTGCTGGAACCGGTCATGGTAGCCGGCACCGCACTTGCGGCAGCTGTAGCGGCCGGAGATGCGCTCGACGAGCGCGGCATCGTCGACCTTGAGCTCGATCACGTGGTCGAGGCGCATGCCCCTGCCCGCCAGGAGCGCATCGAGCGCCTCGGCCTGCGGCACGGTCCGCGGGAAGCCGTCGAATATCGCGCCCCGGCTCGCGTCGGGCTGCGACAGGCGCTCGGAGATCATCGCGATGAGGATCTCGTCGTCGACGAGCTTGCCCGCCTCCATGACGGCCTTGGCGCGCAGGCCGGTCGGCGTGCCCGCCGCCACGGCGGCACGCAGCATGTCTCCGGTCGAGAGCTGGACCATGCCATAGGCGGCCTCGAGGCGCTTGGCCTGGGTGCCCTTGCCGGCGCCCGGCGGCCCGAGGAGGACGATGTTGATCGCCATGCGGTCAGCCCCCCTTCCGCCCGAGGATGCGGTCGAGCAGCGACGCCTTGCCCTCGGCGCCCCGCTGCGCAAGGCGGGCGGCGGCGCCCTCGCGGCCGGGCTTGAGCTTCGCCTTCTTGATCAGGCCCTCGTACTGGTGGGCGATCAGGTGCGAGTGGACCTGGGCGACCGTGTCCATCGTCACGCTGACTACGATCAGGAGCGACGTGCCGCCGAAGTAGAAGGGGACCGAGTACTGCGAGATGAGGATCTCGGGCAATACGCAGATGATCGAGAGGTAGGCGGCGCCGATGACGGTGAGGCGCGTCAGCACGAAGTCGAAATGGTCCGCGGTGCTCTTGCCGGGACGGATCCCGGGGACGAAGCCGCCATGCTTCTTCAGGTTGTCGGCCGTCTCGACCGGATTGAACACCACGGCCGTGTAGAAGAACGCGAAGAACACGATCAGCGCGACGTAGAGCAGGATGTAGAGCGGCTGCCCATGGGCGAGGTGCGTCGTGATCGCCTGCAGCCAGCCTGGGGACTCCGTGCCCGAGCTGAAGTTCGCGAAGGTCAGCGGCAGCAGCAGCAGCGAGCTCGCGAAGATCGGCGGGATGACACCCGAGGTGTTGATCTTCAGCGGCAGGTGCGAGGACTGCCCGCCATACATCTTGTTGCCGACCTGGCGCTTCGGATACTGGACGAGGATCCGGCGCTGGGCGCGCTCGAGGAAGACGATCGCCGCGATGACAGCGACCGCGATGACCAGCATCAGGATGATGAAGATGGTCGAGAGCGCTCCCGTCCGGCCGAGCTCCAGCAGCGCGGCGAGCGCCGAGGGGAGGTTGGCGACGATGCCGGCGAAGATGATCAGCGACGTGCCGTTGCCGACGCCGCGCGCGGTGATCTGCTCGCCCAGCCACATCAGGAACATGGTCCCGCCGGTCAGCGTCACCACGGTGGTAAGCTGGAAGAGGACGGGGTTGATCAGGACGAGCGCGCCGGACTGGCCGCTCGATCCCTGCAGGCCGATCGCGATCCCGTAGCTCTGGAAGATTGCGAGGAGCAGGGTCAGGTAGCGGGTGTACTGGTTGAGCTTCTGCCGGCCCGCCGCGCCCTCCTTCTTCAGCGCCTCGAGGGTCGGCGCGACGGCGGTCATCAGCTGGATGATGATCGCCGCGGAGATGTAC
>VGDA01000352.1 GCA_016869915.1 Alphaproteobacteria bacterium | reverse complement strand
TCCGTGACCTCGTCCTCGCTGATCTGGACCTGCGGCCTGAGCTTGCGGCTGACGAGCTTCTGCCAAGAGATAAGGGCGCGGATTTGTGCCTGGAGCGCCGGGATCGACACGCCCGCCTGCGCCAGCGCCTTCTCGAGGTCCCCGCTGCGCATCCGGTTGTTGCGCTCGATCCGGTCGATGGCGTCCGCGACGTCCTTGTCGGTCACGGTGACCCCGGACCGCCTGGCCTCCTGGAGTTGGATGCGCTCGTCGATCAGTGCGCGCAGGACCTGCGGCGCGATGCGCTTGCGGATGTCCGGGTTGTTGCCGATGCCGGCCGTGACCATCGTCAGGACCGACCGCGTCTCGACGTCGTGCGCGGAGATGATCTCGTCGTTCACCACGGCGACGATCCGCTGCTGCCCCCAGGCGGCGGGCGCGCAGGCGAGGAACAGGGCGGCCAGGAGGGCGGGGACGGTTCTCATGTCGCCTTCTTAGGGCAGCGCGCCGCCGGCATCAACGCGCGGCATCACCCGTCCTCCTGGTGGAGGAGCAGGGCGACGCCGAGCAGGCTGGTGACCGCCGCCGGGGCCCATGCGGCGAGATGGATCGGGATCGCCTGGCTCAGCCCCAGAGCGGCCACGAGGTTCGAGCTGAAGTAGAGGACGAACCCCGCCACGAGGCCGAGGACGCTCATGGCCGCCGCCCCGCCGCGGCGCGGCGGCCTCAGGCTCACCGTCGCCGCGATCAGGATCATCGCCGCGAGCAGGAGCGGGCTCGCGATCAGCCTGTGGAGGTGGAGCAGGTGCCGGCGCGCCGTGAATCCCGCCGCCTCCAGCGTGCGCACGAAGGCCGGCAGGTCCCAGAACGAGATCGTCTCGGGGGCGGCGAAGGCATCCTGGATCTGCTCGATCGTCATGTCGGTCGGGATCCGCATGAGAGGCTCCACCTGCGGCGAGGCGTCGGCGCGCGCGACCGAGGCGTCGGTCAGCACCCAGGCGCCCGGCTCGAGCCGGGCGGTTCGCGCGTCGATGCGGCCGACGAAGCGGTCGCCCTGCTCGCCGTCCGGCCTCGGGCGGGCGAAGCTCCAGATGACGACGTCGAACAGCTCCATGCGGTCGGAGGCGACGCGCAGCGCATGGATGACGGCGTTGCCCTCCGCGCCGGCCTGGCGCAGCCAGAATCCATTCTGCGCCTGCGCGATGCTGCTCGCGCGGCCTCGGAAGATCTCGGATTCGAGGACCTCGTGGCGGGCGTAGAGCGCCGCGGCGAGGGGGTTGAGCGCGCCGACCCTGAGGACGCCGACGACGAGGGCGAGCAGCAGGACCGGCAGCAGGAACTGCCAGACGGAGACGCCGGCCGCGCGGATCACCGTCAGCTCATGGCTGCGCGCGAGCCTCCAGAAGCACAGCATCGCGGCGAAGAGGACGGCGAAGGGGAAGAGCTCCATCAGCAGGTGCGGCAGCTTCAGCGCCGAGAGCTTGAGCAGCAGGAGAAGCGGCGCGTCGAGGCGCTGCGTGCGCCGTATCAGCTCGATCGAGTCCAGCAGGTAGACGATGGCCGAAAGCGCGGCAAAGACCGCGAGCAGCCAGCCGGCGAAGAGGCGGGAGACGTAGAGGCCGAGCGTGCCTGCCATGGCGGCTCCTCCTCAGGCGGCCGCGCGCCGCGGGACCGCGGCCAGGGCGGAGAGCCGCGAGACCCAGGCCGGCGTGCCGCGGGACAGCCACCAGCCTGCGAGCAGCATGGGCAGCAGGCCGTTCGCGTAGAGCAGCGGCACCGCTGCCGGCCACTTGGTGACCACGTTCTGCATCGACAGGTTGCTGGCCTGGAGCAGGGCGGCGAGCACGACCGCCGCGAGGACGCGGCTGTTCTGGCCGCGCCGGTTGTGGTCGCCTGCCAGCAGGGCCGCGATCGCCACGAGGGTCATCGAGACGGGGAGGAGCGGGGCGACCAGGCGGTTGTGCCCCTCGGCGCGCAGCCTCCCCCGGTTCTGGCGGTCGGTGTCGTCGCGCGCGCTGCCGAAGAGCTCGTGCATGAAGCGCTCGCGCGGCTCGCGCCAGCGATCCGCCGTCCGCTCGCCGATCTTCCCGATGTCGACGCTGTAGCGGTCGAAGTACAGGATCCGCACGCGGCCCGTGGCGCGCTCGAGCTCCTGCCGGTTGCCGGACACCAGGACGACGCGCGGCCCGCCATCGGCGATCGCGAGCCGGCCGCGCTCGGCCACCATGGTGAAGGGCGCGTCGGCCTTGCGGTTGTCGTGCAGCAATATCCCGACCAGGTCGCCCGAGGCTTCGCGGGACCGGACGTAGACGGTCATGCCGGGGGCGATCGGGTTGAAGGATCCCTCGCGCAGCATGAGCCCCGCGAAGTCGTTCCGCACGGTGAACTCGAGGTCCTTGAAGTCGCGGTAGGCGATGGGGAGGAAGTAGAAGGCAAGCGCGTAGCAGGCGGCCGACACGATGCCGGCGAGCACCAGGCCGGGCATCGCGAGCTGCAGCGGCGAGCGCCCGAAGGAGCGCATCACGACGAGCTCGCTGTCCGTCGTCAGGCGCAGGTAGGTGAACAGGACGGCTGCGAAGAGCGAGATCGGCAGCAGCAGCCACAGGAAGCTCGGGAGCAGCAGCATCGTCAGGTAGAAGAACGTTCCGATCGTCAGTCCGCGATTGACGATCAGCTCGACGAAGCGCAGCGACTGCGTCAGCCAGATCGCGCAGGTCAGGGTCGCCGCCACCAGCGCGGTGGCGATCAGGACCTGCCGGAGGACGTAGCGGTCGAGGGTGCCCATGCGGGGCGGGCTTATAGCATGCCGGCGCCGGCGGTGGGTCGCGGGAAGGGGCTTGCGGCCTTCCCACCCGGCCCGGATCGGCTAGATTTGGCGACCATCCCGCCGTCCCACCGGCCGGACATGCTCGATCCACGGAAGGAAACAGGATGAAGATCGCTTTCGCCAAGCCGGCGGCGCCGAACACGGGCAGCTATGTCGTTGGCGTCCACGAGGACCGCAAGCTGACCGCCGCCGCCGCCGCCCTCGACAAGCGCACGCGCGGCATGCTGGCCGCTGCGCTCGCGGCGAGTCGCTTCCGCGGCCGCAAGGGCGAGACGCTCGACATCCTCTCGCCGCGCGGCGTGTCCGCCCGCCGCGTCGTGCTGCTCGGCCTGGGGAAGCCGGCCGATCTCGGGTCGCTGCGCCTCCAGCGCATCGGCGGCGCGCTGCTCGCCCACCTCAACCGCGTCGGGGAGAGCACGGCGACGGTCGCCGTGGACGTGCTGTCCGACGGCACCCCCGCGCTTCCCGTCGTCGCCGCGAACCTCGCCTACGGCGCGCGGCTGCGGGCCTACCGCTTCGACCGCTACCGCACCAGCGAGAAGCCGGACCACAAGCCGAGCCTGCGCTCGCTGTCCTTCGCGCTCGAGGACGCGAACGGCGCGCGCAAGCTCTTCGCGCCCCTCGCGAGGATCGCGGAAGGCGTCGACCTGGCGCGCGACGTCGTCTCCGAGCCGCCCAACGTCGTCTATCCCGAGAGCTTCGCGGAGCGCTGCAAGGCGCTCGAGGGACTCGGCGTCGAGGTCGAGGTCCTCGACGAGAAGCAGATGGCGAAGCTCGGCATGGGCGCGCTCCTCGGCGTGGCGCAGGGCAGCGCCCGCCCGCCCCGCATGGTGGTGATGCAGTGGCGCGGCGCTGCGGACCCCAAGGCCGCGCCGCTCGCCTTCTGCGGCAAGGGCGTGACCTTCGATACCGGCGGCATCTCGCTCAAGCCGGCGCCCGGCATGGAGGACATGAAGTGGGACATGGCCGGCGCCGGCGCGGTGCTCGGCCTCATGGCCGCGCTCGCCGGGCGCAAGGCGCGCGTCAACGCGGTAGGCGTCGTCGGCCTGGTCGAGAACATGCCGGACGGCAACGCGCAGCGTCCCGGCGACATCGTGAAGGCGATGTCCGGGCGCACGATCGAGGTCCTCAACACCGACGCCGAGGGACGCCTCGTGCTCGCCGACGTCTGCTGGTACACGCAAGACCGCTTCAAGCCGCGCGCGATGGTCGACCTCGCGACCCTGACCGGCGCGATCATCATCGCGCTCGGCCACGAGTTCGCGGGCCTGTTCGCCAACGACGACGAACTCGCCGCGCGCCTCGAGGCCGCGGGCCGCGCGACCGGCGAGAAGCTCTGGCGCATGCCGCTCGGCGACGTCTTCGACCGCATGATCGATTCCGACGCGGCGGACGTGAAGAACATCGCCTCGGACC
>VGDA01000351.1 GCA_016869915.1 Alphaproteobacteria bacterium | reverse complement strand
CATGATCGAATGGGTGCCGGCGACGAAGGACGGGCGCGTCACCCGCGTCGATGCCGGCGCGCGCGTGCTGGAGACGGAGTTCGGCGCGCGGCATAGGGTCGACGTCGCCAATGTCGTGCCGCCGCAGCGCGCGGGCCGCATCGCGGCCGAGGCCGGCCTCGCGGACGCGAGCGGCTGGTGCCCGGTCTCGCCGCGCACGCTGGAATCGCGGCTCGTGCCGGGCATCCATGTCGTCGGCGACGCCACGATCGCCCAGCCATTGCCGAAGTCGGGCTTCATCGCCACCGCCCATGGCAAGCATGCCGTCGCCGCGGCGGTGGCGTCGATCGAGGGGCGCGAGGCGCCAGATCCCGTCTACTTCAACACCTGCTACAGCCTGGTCGGGGAGGGATACGGCATTTCCGTCGTCGGCATCTTCCGGGCCGGGCCGGAGGGCTTCGTCGAGACGCCGAACTCCGGCGGCGTCACGCCGCGCAACCCCGACGCGCGGCAGCGCGAGATGGAGGCGCATAACGGCGAGGCCTGGTATCGCAGCATCACCGCCGCGACCTTCGGCTGACGCAACGAGCGCGCGCCACGCTGGCGCGGCGCGCGGGCCCCGCGCATGCTCGCCCTCCGCGACGGGAGGTGATCATGCGCAATATCGAATACGACGAGGCCTCGCCCGAGGTGAAGGCCGTCTACGACGACATCATGGCGACGCGGCGCGTCGACTGGATCAACAACTTCTGGAAGGTCCTCGCCAACGACCCCGCGTCGCTGCGCCGGACATGGGAGTCGCTGAAGCAGGTGATGGCGCCGGGCGCGCTCGACCCGCTCGTGAAGGAGATGCTCTACCTCGCGGTCAGCGCCTCGAACGGCTGCGGCTACTGCATCGCCTCGCATTCGGCCGCGGCACGCAAGGCCGGCATGAGCGACGCGATGTTCGGCGAGCTGATGGCGGTCGTGGGCATGGCCAGCGAGACCAATCGCCTCGCGCAGGGCTGGCAGGTCGAGGTCGACGAACGCTTCCGCCCGCGGCGCTGAGCCGGGCACGTCAGCGCGCCTGGCGCGGCCGCGGCGTCGGGCGCCAGTCCGGCGGGGCAAGCTCGAAGCCGGAGAACTCGAAGGCCGGCCCGACCGTGCAGCCGACCAGCGTCCAGGCACCGAGGCTCTCGGCCGCCTGCCAGTGGCCGGCGGGCACCACGAGCTGCGGGCGCTGTCCCGCGGCGAGGTCGGGCCCGAGCCAGCGCGCCTCCGCGTCGTGGCCGTCGGGGGACGTCGTCAGCACCAGCGGCGCGCCGGCATGCCAGTGCCAGATCTCCGCCGCGTCGACGCGATGCCAGCGCGAGACCTCGCCGGCGGCGAGCAGGAAGTAGATCGCGGTCATCGCGCCGCGCCTGCCATCGGCGGGGACATGGCGGAACGTCTCGACGTAGTGGCCGCCCTCGGGATGCGGCTTCATCCCGAGGGTGGCGACGATCTCCGCGGGCTTCACTTCGGCTTCGTCGCGGCCAGCGAGGCGTGCGCGCGGTTGGCCTTGTCGAGCCAGGCGAAGAGCCGCGGCCGCGTCGCGCGCGCGCCCGGGACGACGTCGCGGAACTCCATCCAGTCGAGCGCGCAGGCGACCGCGACCTTGCCGATGTCGAGCGGGCCCTCGAGGGACGCGGACTCGGCCTCGAGCAGGTCGAGCGCGTTGCCGATCTTCGCGTGCTGGCCCTCGATCCATTCCTTCCACTGAAGGCCCGCCGGGCGCATCGCCTGCTCGTAGCGCACGAGGATGCCCGCGTCGGCGATGCCGTCGGCGATCGCCTCTATGCGCAGCGCCTGCCAGCGCGCGCGACCCGCGGCCGGGACGAGGCGGTTGCCGCCGAGCGAGTCGAGGTACTGCGCGATCACCTTCGACTCCACGAGCCGAATCCCGTCGTCGGTCTCCAGCGCCGGGATCTTCATCAGCGGGTTGTGGCGCGCCAGCTCGCGGTTGGGCGACGCCGGGTTCACCGCCTGGGTGACCTTCTCGATGCGGCCATCGAGGCCGTTCTCGATCGCGACGACCATCACCTTGCGCACGAAGGGGGAGAGCGGGGAGTAGTGGAGCTTCATTTGCCAGTCGTCCTTTCCTGGGGAACGGGTCGTCAGCGGAACTTGTCCTTGCTCGCGCGCAGGAAGCCGAAGACCGCCGCCGGATCCGCCGGGTCGAGGCCATGGGCGCGGGCGAGCGCCGGGTCGTCGGCGCGCAGGAACGGGTTGGTGCGCTTCTCGAGGCCGAGCGGCGAGGGCACGGTCGCCTCGCCGCGCGCGCGCTGCGCGTCGACGAAGGCCGCGCGCGCCGCCAGTTCCGCGTTCGCGCCATCGACATGCAGCGCGAAGCGCGCGTTGGACTGCGTGTACTCGTGCGCGCAATGGACCATCGTCTCGTCGGGCAGGGCGCGCAGCCTGGCGAGCGACGCCCACATCTGCGGCGCCGTGCCCTCGAACATTCGCCCGCAGCCCAGCGCGAAGAGCGTGTCGCCGCAGAACAGGGCACGCGCGCTCGGGAAGTGGAAGGCGACGTGGCCGCGCGTGTGGCCTGGCACGTCGAGGACGACGGCCTCCTCCTCGCCGAAGGCCAGGCGGTCGCCATCGCCCAGCGCGAGGTCGATCCCGGGGATGCGCGCGCTGTCCGCGCGCGGTCCCACGACCTCGCAGCCGAACTCGTCCTTGAGGGCGCGATTGCCGCCGACATGGTCGGCGTGGTGGTGGGTGTTGAGGATCCGCGACAGGCGCCAGCCGCGCGCCGCGAGCGCCGCGCGCACCGGCGCTGGATCGGCGGGGTCGACCACGCCGACCATTCCCGAGCGCGGCTCGCGCAGCAGCCAGACGTAGTTGTCGGCCAGCGCGGGCAGGCGGAAGATCTCGAGCGCCATCACTCCCTCCCGAGGACGCGGCGCAGCGCCCTGCCGAGGCGGCGCGCCAGCCGCGCCATGCGGTCGCCATCCTCCTCGTCGACGTCGATCGCGAGTCCGGCGCGCAGGATATGCCCGCCCTCGACCTCGCGCACGACGAGTTCGAGCGCGCCCAGCGGCACCCGGTCGCCGACCACCGGCTCGCCGGCGAGCCGCGCGCGCAGGAACGCGTCGATCGTCCCGGAGGGATCGGCCTCGCCGAAGTCGACGCCGTAGAGCGCGGCGACCTCGCCGAGCGCGACGTCGCCGCGGAAGGAGAACTCCCCGGGCCCGCCGCCGCCCGGCGCCGCGCGCCGCTTGGGCGTGGCGAAGAGCCGGTCTAGCGCGATCACGTGCTGCGGCGGCGCGAGCGCGATGACCAGGTCGTCGGGCGCCAGCCGCTCGAGCGTCGCGCGGTTCATCACCGCGCCCCCGCGGATGACAGCGATGATGCGGGTGCGCCGCGGCAGGTGCAGTTCGTCAAAGCGCTGGGCGAGGGCGGGGCTGCCCGGCGCGACGCTCCAACTCGCGGCCTCGCGGTCCGCGGACAGCGGCAGGTCGATGCCGTGGCGCTCCGGCGCCTCGGGCGACGGCGGCAGCTCGATGCCGAGGAAGCGCGCCGCGGGCGCGACCGTCCAGCCCTGGAGCAGGAGCGACGCGATGACCACGACGAAGGCGACGTTGAAGATGGTCATGCCCTCGGGGACGCCGGCCATGACCGGGATGGAGGCGAGGAAGATCGGCACCGCGCCGCGCAGGCCGACCCAGGCGATGAAGCTGCGCTCGCGCCAGCCGAATCGAAACGGCGCGAGGCCGGCGAAGACGGCGGCCGGCCGCGCGACGAGGATGAGCGCGATCGCGATCACGAGCTCTGCCTTCCAGTTGGCGAGCAGGCTCGACGGCGTGACAAGCAGGCCGAGCAGCAGGAACATCGAGATCTGCGCAAGCCACGCGAGCCCGTCGTGGAAGCGGCTTATCACCTGCTGCGCGCGGTGCCTGTTGTTCCCGAGCACGAGCCCGGCGAGGTAGATCGCGAGGAAGCCCGAGGCGTCGACGAGTTGGGCGCCGGCGAAGACGGTGAGCGCCACCGCCGCGGCGAGGATCGGGTAGAGGCCGGCCGCGATGTCGACCCGGTTGACGTGCCAGAGCAGGAAGTAGCCGCCGATCACGCCGATCGCCGCGCCGCCAAACATCTGGACGATGAAGCTCTCTGCGATGTGCGCGACGTCCAGCCCGGTTCCCTGCGCGGCGATTAGCTCGATGCAGGTAATGGTTAGGAATATCGCCATCGGATCGTTGATCCCGGACTCGATCTCCAGCGT
>VGDA01000350.1 GCA_016869915.1 Alphaproteobacteria bacterium | reverse complement strand
GATTGCCATGGGCAGGAATATGGAACCCGCTCCTCCCCCGGTAAAGCCTTGGCGAAAATCGCATCCTCCGCGCTTGGCCGACCGGGGGACGCGTGTTATACACCGCGCCCGTTTTCCGGGATCGGCTATGTCGGCCCCGTCTCGTGAACCCGAATCCAGTCGGAAAGGAGAGCCTTCTCCCCGTGCAAGTCATCGTCCGCGACAACAATGTCGACCAGGCGCTCCGCGCCCTCAAGAAGAAGATGCAGCGCGAGGGGATCTTCCGCGAGATGAAGCTCCGCCGCCATTTCGAGAAGCCTTCCGAGCGCAAGGCGCGCGAGCGCGCCGAGGCCGTTCGCCGCATGCGCAAGGTGCAGCGCAAGCGCATGGAGCGCGAAGGCTACTGACGCGCGGCGTCGGCGCGAGCGGGCTTGCGAGAGGGCCGTCGGCAGGAATGCCGGCGGCCCTTCGCGCTTTCGCGGGTTCGGGTTCCGGGGCCGCGCCTTCCTAAGCTAGCCGACCGGGCGCTCGCCCTTCACCGTGACGCGGTGGCCCTGGCGCACATGGGGCCAGTAGTCCCACATGGCGCGATGCTGCGCGCAGCGATTGTCCCAGAAGGCGACGCTGTCGGCGCGCCAGCGGAAGCGGCACTGGAAGAGCGGGTTCTCCGCGTGCCGGAAGAGATAGGCGAGCACCGCGTCGCTCTCGTCGCGCGGCACGCCCAGCAGGCGCGTCGTGAAGCCGGCGTTGACGTAGAGCGCCTTGCGCCCGGTCACCGGGTGCACGCGCACGACCGGGTGCTCGGCGCGCGGATAGCTCGGCTTGTCCGCGACGCCGAGGTTCGAATAGAGGCCGCGATAGACATGCTCGCCGTCATGCACGGCGCGCATGCCCGCGAGATAGGACTTCATGCGGTCCGAAAGCGACTCCCAGGCGGCGTACATGCTCGCGAAGAGCGTGTCGCCGCCATGCGGCGGGCACTCGCGGATGTGGAGGATGCTGCCCATCGGCGGCTCCTCGTCGCAGGAGACGTCGGTGTGCCAGCCCTCGCCGTTGGCGCGCGTCGAGCTGGCGTCGGCGCGGATGACCATCAGCTCGGGCATCCCCGCGACATGCGGCGCCGCGGGATGGACGTGGAGCTCGCCGAAGCGACGGCCGAAGGCGAGGTGCTGCGCGGGCGACATGCGCTGGTCGCGGAAGAAGACGACGAGGTTCTCCGCCAGCGCGCGGCGGATCTCCTCCATCGTCTCCTCGGGCAGCGGTCCGGCGAGGTCGACGCCCGAGATCTCCGCGCCGATGACCGGCGTCAGGCGGTCGACGACGATCCGCTCGTAGGGCGCGTCGTCGTTCCGCAGGTTGCGGTAGCGGGGTCCGCCATCGCCGCGCAGGGACATCGCAGTCCTCTCCTCTCGATCGCCGCCTTCAGGCCGACGCCACGAGCTCGGCCATGGCGGCATCGACGCCGCCAGGGGCATGCGGGATCCCCTCGAGCTTCATCGCCATCTCCACCGAGGCCAGCGTGCCGAGCACCATCGGCTCGTTCAGGTCGCCGAGATGGCCGATGCGGAAGACGCGGCCCGCAAGCCGCGCGAGGCCTCCGCCCAGCGAGACGTTGAAGCGCCCGAGCGTCGCCGCGCGCAGCCGCTCGGCGTCGTGCCCCTCGGGCATCAGGACCGCCGTCACCGAATCCGAAAGCCGCGCCGGGTCGAGGCAGAAGAGCTGCGGCCCGCTGTTGCCCGACCACTGGCGCACCGCCGCGCGCACGGCGCGCGCGAGGCGCGCATGGCGCGCGAAGACGGCGTCGAGCCCCTCCTCGCCGATCAGGCGAAGGCTTTCCTTCATCCCGTAGAACATGGGCGTCGGCGCGGTACCCACGAAGCTGCGCATCGGCCGCTTGAGCATGCGCGACCAGTCGAAGTAGTGGCGCGGCAGCCGCGCGCGGCCATGCGCCTCCAGCGCGCGGGCCGACACGCCCGTGAAGCCGAGCCCCGTCGGCATCATCAGCCCCTTCTGGCTGCCGCCGACCGCGACGTCGATGCGCCAGTCGTCCATCCGGAAGTCGATGCTGCCGAGCGACGAGATCGTGTCAGCGAGCAGCAGCGCCGGATGGCGCGCCGCGTCCATCGCCGCGCGGATGCGCTCCACCGGAAGCGTCATGCCGGTGGAGGTCTCGTTGTGGACGGCACAGACCGCGCGGATCTCGTGCGCGTGGTCGGCCTCGAGCGCCGCGCGCACCGCGTCGGGATCGCAGCCGCGGCGCCAATCCGCCGCCACCGTCGTCACCTGCAGGCCCAGATCCGTCGCCATCTGCGACCAGTCCTCGGAGAAATGTCCGGTCTCCACCACCAGCAGCCGGTCGCCGGGCGAGAACAGGTTGACGAGGCTCGCTTCCCACGCCGAGTGCCCGGAGCCCGTGTAGAAGAACACGTGCCCCGTCGTGCGCAGGATCGACTTCAGCCCGGCGACGCATTCCTCGTAGACGGGCACGAAGCGCGGGTCGTTGGAATCGATGGTCGCGTGGGCGGTCGCGAGCAGGATGGAATCCGGGATGTTGGTCGGCCCGGGATTGGCGAAGAAGAGCCGTCCCCGCGGCGCGATGGGCTTGTTTGTCATCGGTCTTCCGGTTGGTGGGAGGCGCGCAGGATAGGCGAGGGCACGGCGCGCGGCCAGCCTTCCGGCGCCGCGCTCATGCCGTACCCGAGACATGCACGCCGGGCCTGCCGTCCTCGATCCCGATGCGCGCGAGGGTGGAGATCCCCGCGTCGGGGCGCTTCACCGTCTCCACGGTGCGCAGCGCGACCTCCGCACTGCCGCGCGCCAGCGTCGCCACCGCGTAGCCCCGCGTCATGCCGTCGGCGAAGCGCAGGTGCGGGTTGAGGGGCGCGAGCGCGGCGAGGCGCGCATGCGACGGCCCCTGCGAGGTGATCGAGCTGCCGCAGACCTCGCTCGCCACGATCGCGCCGCGCGGGTCGTCGAAGTCGCGCCGGAGGTCGGCCGCGTACCAGGCGTGGACGTCGCCGCCGACCACCAGCGGGTTGGAGACGCGCCGCGCGACGACGGAGGCGAGGAGCCTGTCGCGCGCGGCGGGATAGCCGTCCCAGCCATCGGTCCATGCCCTCGCCTCGCCTCCGGACGAGCGCGCGAGGGGCGCCATGAGCGTCTGCTGCGCGACCACGTTCCAGCGCGCCGTCGACGAGGCGAAGCCCTCGTCGAGCCAGCGCTCCTGCGCCGCGCCAAGCATGGTGAGCGCGGGATCAAGCCGCTCGACGCAGGATGCCCCGACATTGTTCGACCCGCCGCGTCCCGCCCGCGGGCACGGTTGGTGGGACCTGTACTGCCGGTCGTCGAGCACGTGGATGCGCGCGAGCGATCCCCAGTCGAGCCGCGCATGGATGCGCATTCCAGGCCCACTCGGCCGCATCGAGACCGGCAGCGGCATGTGCTCGTAGAAGGCGCGATAGGCGGCGGCGCGGCGCGCGAGGAAGCGCTCGCGCGGCCAGAGGTCCTCGGAGCGGTCGTCGGCGTAGTCGTTGTCGACCTCGTGGTCGTCCCAGGTGACGACCCAGGGGAAGGCGGCGTGGCTCGCCTGCAGGTCGCGGTCCGAGCGGTAGAGCGCGTGGCGCCTGCGATAGCCGGCAAGGTTCGTCGGCTCCCCCGCCTCGTGGCTGCGCACATGGTCGCGCCCCCACGAGGATTCGTAGATGTAGTCGCCGAGGAAGACAACGAGGTCGAGGTCCTCGGCCGCCATGTGGCGATGGGCGACGAACCAGCCCTGCTCGTATTGCTGGCACGAGGCGAAGGCGAAGCGCAGCCGCGCCGGCGCCACGCCATGGGGCGGCGCCGTGGCCGCGCGGCCGACGGGCGAGGCGCGTCCGTCGGCGACGAAGCGGTACCAGTAGGGGCGCCCCGCGCGCAGCCCGCCGACCTCGACATGCACGCTGTGCGCCCATGCCGCCTCGGCGGTCGCGACGCCGCGGCGCGCCACGCGCTCGAAGCGCATGTCCTCCGCGACTTCCCAGGCGACCTCCACCGGCGCGGACGACATGCCGCCCGCGCCATCCGCGGCGAGCGGCTCCGGCGCGAGCCGCGTCCAGATCACGAACCCGTACGGCGACGGATAGCCCGACGCGACGCCAAGCGCGAAGGGATCGCGCGCGGCATCGATGCGGCCCGTGCAGCCGCCGAGCGACAGCAGCGCCGCGGAAAGCGAGGCGCGGGCGATCGCGCGGCGCCGATGCCCCAGGACCTCGTGCATGGACGTCACCCCGGATGGTTGCGCGCGAAGCATACGCGCCG
>VGDA01000349.1 GCA_016869915.1 Alphaproteobacteria bacterium | reverse complement strand
CGCGAGACGATCGAGGGCCACCACGCCTGGGCGGCGAGCCAGGGGCGGCGCGGCGCGCGGGCAAACCTCGCGGGCAAGGACCTACGCGGCGTCGACTTCGCGGGCATCGACCTCAGCGGAGCGAACCTCTCCAGCTGCGACCTCGCCGGCGCGAACTTCTCCGGCGCCAAGCTCGTGATGGCGAACTTCGACCGCGCCGTGCTGCGAAACGCGCACCTGATCGGCGCCAACCTCGACGGCGCGATCCTGACGATGAGCGACATGACCGGCGCCGACCTGTCGGGGGCGCGGATGAAGCCGGTCGAGATCAAGCGCGCCGACGGCTCGGGCACCGGCCGCCTCTGGCCCGCCAACCTGTCCGGCGCGATCGCGAACCGCGCGCGCTGCGCAGGCACCGACTTCCGGGGCGCCAACATGCGCAAGGCCGACCTGTCCGGCGCGCTGCTCGCCGGCGCCATGCTCGACGACGCCGGCCTCGAGGGCGCGCGCCTCGACGAGGCCGCGCGCTGACCGGGCTCAGTCCCCTATCGCGACGTAGTCGATCGCGACGACCTCGATCGTCTCCAGGCCCTGCGGCGTGCGCAGCGCCACCTCGTCGCCGACCTCGGCGCGCAGCAGCGCGCGCGCGATCGGCGAGATCCAGCTGACGCGGCCGCGATCCGCGTCGACCTCGTCCGCGCCCACGATGCTCACGGTGCGCTCGCGACCCGAGGGGTCCGCGTAGGTCACGGTGGCGCCGAAGAACACCTGGCCGCGCCGCTCCTGGCGCAGCGGATCGACCACCTCCGCGTTCTCCAGCCGCTTCGACAGGAAGCGCACCCGGCGGTCGATCTCGCGCAGGCGGCGCTTGCCATAGATGTAGTCGCCGTTCTCCGAGCGATCGCCGTTGGACGCGGCCCAGGACACGCTGCGCACGACCTCGGGCCGCTCGACGCGCAGGAGGCGCTGGTGCTCGTCCCGGAGCCTGCCGAACCCCGCGGGCGTGATGTAGTTGCGCGCGCCCAGTGGCAGCGCGACGGCGCCCGGCGGGAGGTCGTCGTCCTCCTCGCCGCCGCCATCCTCCTTCGTGAAGGCCTTGCTCATGGGGCGAGGATATCCGCAAAACGCGCGGCCACAACGCGCGGCGCGCAGGGATGCAGGCCTCGCGCGGGCGCGGCGGAGCCTCTAGTGTGGGCGCCGAGGAAATGTCCACGCTCGATAGCCGCCAAGCGGCATCGCCCCATCGCCAGCTCCTGCGCACCGGTGCCTTCCTGCGCCTGTGGACCGCCGGCGGCTTCACCAACGCGATGCGCTGGCTCGAGATCCTCGTGGCCGGGCTCTTCGTCTTCCAGGTCACGCATTCCGCCTTCGCGGTCGCGGTCGTCACCATGATGCGCTCCGTGCCCATGCTGGTGGCGGGCGCGCTGGCCGGCGTCGTCGCGGAATCGCTCGACCGCAAGCGGCTGCTGCTCGCAGGCCAGGCGCTCAACGCCGCCACGGCGGCCCTGCTGGCGCTGTCGGGCGCGCTGGGCATGCTCTCGGTCTGGCAGCTGGCCGTCGCGAGCCTCGCCAGCGGCCTCGTCTGGGCGAGCGAGATGGCCGTGCGCCGGCGCATGGCGGGCGAGGCTGCGGGCGAGGCGCATGTCGCCGCCGCGATCGCGCTCGATTCCATGACCAGCAGCGTCACGCGCATGCTCGGGCCGATCCTGGGCGGCCTCGCCTTCGAGGCGCTCGGCGTCGCGGGCGCCTTCGCCGTCGCGGCGCTCGGCCACTGCGTGGCCATCGCGGCCTGCCTGCGCCTTCCCCATCGCCAGGACGTGCAGGAACTCCACCTGCGCGCCGTGCCTTCCGCCATCGCGGAGGCCGCGCGCATCGCCGCCCGCGCGCCGATCCTGCGCAGCGTGCTGGTCGTGACCGTCGTGATGAACGTCTTCGCCTTATCCTACACGACCGTCTTCCCCGCGTGGGGCGAGCGCGTCTTCGGGGCGTCTCCCAGCATGATCGGCCTGCTCGCCGGGGCCGAGCCCTTCGGCGCCCTGATCGGCGCCTGGGTGATCGCCACGCGCCGGATCCCGCTTGCGCCCAACCACCTCTTCGTCGGCGGCTCGGTGACCTTCATGCTGCTGCTCGCGACGGCGGCGAACCTGCCCTTCTTCGCGCTGGCGTGGGTGCTGCTCGCGCTCGGCGGCATCGGGACGGCGGCGTTCGGGGCCATGCAGACGACGCTGGTCATCACCAACGTCGCCGCGGATGCGCGCTCGCGCGTGCTCGGCCTCGTCACGACCTGCATCGGCATGGGGCCGGCGGGGATCCTCGCCGCGGGCGCCCTCACCGACCGGTTCGGCCCCTCCGCGGCGCTCACGATCATGGCCTGCACCGGCGCCGCCCTCGCGCTGGTCTTCCGCCAGAGGGTGGCGCCGCCCGCGGCGTGATAGGGTAGCGCCCGCGCGTCCGCGAGGGAGGAACGCATGGGTCTCTTGGGCTGGCTGCTTGTCGCCGCGTCCGCGGTCCTGCTGGGCCGCGACGTCGTGCGCTGGATCGAGGGCCGCGGCTTCGGCCCCGCGCTGCTCGGGCAGGTGTGGTTCGACGTCGACCGGTTCTCGCTCAACCTCGTGCAGGCGGTGGTCGAGCGCTACGTCGCGTCATGGCTGTGGCAGGACGTCGTCGCGCCGCTGCTGCTGATGCCCGCATGGGCGGTACCGGCGGCCACGGGCGCGACCCTGATCGCCGCCGCACACATCGCGGCGGCGTGGCGACTCAGTTCTCGCGGGCCTTGAGCGCGGCGAAGAACGCGCTCTGCGGGATGTCGACCTTGCCGAACTGCCGCATGCGCTTCTTGCCCTCCTTCTGCTTCTCGAGGAGCTTGCGCTTGCGGGTGATGTCGCCGCCGTAGCACTTCGCGGTCACGTCCTTGCGCAGCGCGGAGACCGTCTCGCGCGCGATGATGCGCCCGCCTATCGCGGCCTGGATGGCGATCTTGAAGAGCTGCTGCGGAATGAGTTCCTTGAGCTTCACGCAGAGCACGCGGCCGCGGCTCTCCGCCTCGGCGCGGTGGACCATGATCGACAGCGCGTCCACGGGCTCGGCGTTCACGAGTATCGCGAGCTTCACGACGTCGCCCTGCTCGTAGCTGTCGACCGCGTAGTCGAAGCTGGCATAGCCGCGGCTCACCGACTTCAGGCGGTCGTAGAAGTCGAATACGACCTCGGCGAGCGGCAGCCGGTAGACGAGCATCGCGCGCGAGCCGGCATAGGTGAGCTGCTCCTGGCGGCCGCGCCGGTCCTCGCAGAGCTTCAGCACGGAGCCCAGGTACTCGTCGGGCACGAAGATCGTGGCCTTGATCCAGGGCTCCTCGATGTGGTCGACGCGCACGGGGTCGGGCATGTCGACCGGGTTGTAGACGTCGACGACCTCGCCGTTGGTGAGGTGGACCTTGTATACGACGGACGGCGCGGTCGCGATCAGGTCGAGGTCGAACTCGCGCTCGAGCCGCTCCTGGATGATCTCGAGATGGAGAAGGCCGAGGAAGCCGCAGCGGAAGCCGAAGCCGAGCGCGGCGGAGCTCTCGGGCTCGTAGACGAAGGACGCGTCGTTGAGGCGCAGCTTCGCGAGGCTCTCGCGCAGCTTCTCGAAGTCGGCCGTGTCGGTGGGGAAGAGGCCGCAGAACACGACCGGCAGCGAGGGCTTGAACCCCGGCAGCGGCGCGGCTGCGGGGCGGCGTTCCTCGGTGATCGTGTCGCCGACCTTCACGTCGGCGACCGCCTTGATGCCCGCGGTGATGAAGCCCATCTCGCCGGGCCCGAGCGCCGCGACGTCCTTCGGCTTGGGCGTGAAGACGCCGACGCGGTCGACCTCGTAGGTCGCGCCCGCCGCCATCATGCGGATCTTCTGGCCCTTGGCGAGGCGGCCGTCGCGCACGCGCACCAGCACCACGACGCCGAGATACGGGTCGTACCAGGAGTCGACGAGCAGCGCCTTGAGCGGGGCCGCGGCGTCGCCCTGCGGCGACGGCAGGCGCTGCACCAGGGTCTCTAGGACCGCGCCAATGTTGAGGCCGGTCTTGGCCGAGACCTCGACCGCGCCCGACGCGTCGATGCCGATCACGTCCTCGATCTGCTGCTTGACCCGCGGGGCGTCCGCGGCGGGCAGGTCGATCTTGTTGAGGACGGGGACGATCTCGTGGCCGTTGTCGATGGCTTGGTAGACGTTGGCCAGCGTCTGCGCCTCGACGCCCTGCGAGGCGTCGACGACGAGGATCGAGCCCTCGCAGGCCGCGAGGCTGCGGCTCACCTCGTAGGCGAAGT
>VGDA01000348.1 GCA_016869915.1 Alphaproteobacteria bacterium | reverse complement strand
ACGGGCCGCGTCGCGGTCCGCGACGACCGCGACCTCGATCCCCGGCATCTGCCCGACCTGGGTGACGATGTCCGTCCCCATCTCGCCGGCCCCCACGAGGCCGACGCGCACCGGGCGTCCCTCGGCGGCGCGGCGGCGCAGTCCTTCGGCGATGTTCACGGTGGCGTTCCTCCAGCCGCTCCAACGCGGCGTTCGCGAGGCTAATGAACAAAGATTATGCCATCAACACACATGTTCAGCGCCGCTTGAACGCCCGCGGCGCTTCGGCCATGGTGGTCGCAGGGAATGGCTGGCGCGCGACGCCGCGCCACGGGGGAGGACGCATGAAGACGATCACGCGCAGGAACTTCGCCGCCACGGCGGCGGCCACCGGGGTGCTCGGCGCGGCACAGGGCGCGCGCGCGCAGGCGGCGCGGCGCCTGACGCTCTACATGGGCCCGCCGGAGCCCACCTGCGCGGCGCTGGTCGCCGGCTTCGAGCGCCGCTCGGGCATCCGCGCCACGATGCTGCGCCTCTCCGCGGGCGAGGCGGTGAACCGCATCCGCGCCGAGCGCACGAACCCGCAGGCAAGCGTGCTCTACGGCATCGGCCTGCCGTCGATGATGACGCTGAAGGCGGACGGCCTGCTGCAGCCGTACCGGCCGGCGGGCTCCGAGGCGATCGCGGCGAAGCATCGCGACCCCGAGGGCTTCTGGACCGGCATCGACGTCGACTTCATCGGCTTCGCGTCGAACCGCCAGTTCCTCGCGGAGAAGAAGCTCAAGGCGCCCACGAGCTGGGAGGACCTCGCTCGGCCCGAATTAGCCGGCCAGGTCTGCCTCGGCAACCCGGCGACTTCGGGGACCGGCTACACCTTCATCACCACGGTGCTGCAGGCGATGGGCGAGGAGAAGGGCTGGGCCTACCTCAAGCGCCTCGACGCCAACGTCGCGCAGTACACGCGCTCCGGCATCGGCCCGACGCAGCTCGTCGGCCGCGGCGAGGTCGGCGTCGGCATCCTCTTCGCGCACGACATCCTCGGCTCGATCCACAAGGGCTTCCCGATGGAGATGTCGCTGCCCGCCGAGGGCACCGGCTACGACCTGTTCTGCGCGGTGATGATCAAGGGCGCGCCCGAGCCCGAATCCGCGCGCACCTTCCTCGACTGGGCCGTGACGCCGGAGTCGCAGGAGCTGCTCGCCGCCTCCGACTTCTTCGACGTGCCCACGCATCCCGCGGCGAGGATCCACCCGATCGTCCTGCCGTTCCGCGACGCGAAGCTGATCGACTGCGACTTCGAATGGGCCGGAAAGCCTGCGACGCGGCAGGCGATCGTGACGCGCTTCCAGAACGAGATCCTGGCCGGAAGGAGGTGACGTCGTGGCGGCGGGCGCCGCGGGAGGGCAGGCCAGCGCGGGCGGGTCGGGCGCGCTCGCCCTCCAGCTCGCGCTAGGGGCCTTCCTCCTGCTCGCCATCGCCTGGCCGATGGCAGACCTGCTGCGCCGGGCGCTCGGCGATGGCGACCTCGCCGCCTCGCCGCTCGCGACGGCGCTGCGCGATCCATTCGCGCGGCGCGTGCTCTGGAACACGCTGCTGCTCGGCGCGGCGCTCGCGGTGGTCGGCACGATCCTCGCGACCGCCTGCGCCTACGCGATGACGCGCATCGACGTGCCGTGGAAGCCCCTTTGGCACTTCCTCGCGCTGCTGCCGACGATCTCGCCGCCGATCCTCATGGCGCTCGGCCTCGTCCTGCTCTACGGGAGGCGCGGCATCGTCACCAGCGGGCTGCTGGGCATGAAGACGACCGCGCTCTACGGCTTCTGGGGGCTGCTCGTGGCGCAGGCGATCTCGTACTTCCCGTTCGCCTACCTGCTGATGCTCAACCAGTTCCGCGGGCTCGACGCGTCGACCGAGGAGGCCGCGCGCACGCTCGGCGCGAGTTCGTGGCAGGTGCTGCGCACGGTGAGCCTCCCGCTGATGGCGCCGGGCCTCGCGGCCTCGGCGCTGCTGCTCTTCGGCTATTCCTTCGCCGACCTCGGCAACCCGCTGCTGCTGGGCGGCGACTTCCCGGTGATGTCGGCGCAGATCTACATGGCGATCATCGGCATGTACGACGTGCCGCAGGGCGCGGCGCTGGCGATCCTGCTGCTGCTGCCCGCGGCGCTCATGTTCGCCGCCCACAAGGCGATCGGCGCGCGCATGACCTTCGCCGGCGTCGGCGCGCGCGGCGCCGCCGCCGCGCGACCCCGCGGATCGCGCCGGGCGCGGGTCGCGGCGCTCTGCCTGCTGGGCGGCGTCGGCGCCATCATCACCCTGCAGTACGCGACGATACTGGCCGGCGCCTTCACGCAGCTCTTCGGGATCAACCACGCGCCGACGCTGCGCCATTTCGAGGCGGTGCTGGCCCGTCAGCGCGGCGCGCTGCTCGACACGTTCATGCTCGGCGTCGCCGCCGCCGCGCTGTCGGTGGCGATCGGCCTGCTGATCGCCTGGGTCGCCGCGCGCACGCGCCTGCGCGGCCGCTGGCTGCTCGACGCGGTCGCGGCCGCGCCACTCGCGATCCCCGGCACGGTCATCGGCCTCGCCTTCGCCCTCGCCTTCAACGAGAGGCCGCTGGTGCTGACCGGCACCGCGGCCATCGTCGTGCTCGCGTTCGTCGTGCGCTCGCTCCCGTATGGCGTGCGATCCGGCGTGGCGGCCCTCGACCAGGTCCACCGCTCGCTCGACGAGGCCTCGACCACGATGGGCGCGGGGCCCGCGGCGACGTTCCGGCGCATACTCCTGCCGCTTGTCCGCCCGGCGCTCCTCGCTGGCATGGTCTTCGCCTTCACGCGCAGCGTGACGACGCTGAGCGCCGTGATCTTCGTCGTCTCGCCGCACTGGTCGCTGGTGACGCCGGCGATCCTGTCGCAGATGGACCGCGGCGACGTCGGCGAGGCGGCGGCGCTCAGCGTGCTGGTCGTGCTCATGGTGCTCGCCGTGGTCCATGGCGTGCCTAGGCTCTTCGGGCCCGACTGGCGGGGCGTGCGCGGGGCGGGAGGATGACGATGATGGTCGGCTCGACGGCGAAGGCGCTGCGCATCGCGGGCCTGTCCAAGGCCTATGCGCCGGCGCGCGGCCGCGCGGTGCAGGCGGTGCGCGACTTCGCGCTCGAGCTCGCGCCGGGGGAGTTCGTCACGCTGCTCGGCCCCTCGGGATGCGGCAAGACCACGGTGCTGCGCTGCCTCGCCGGGCTCGAGGACCTCGATGCCGGCGAGATCTCGATCGGCGGCGCGCGCATCGAGGCGCTCGCGCCGCATCGCCGGCGCATCGGCCTCGTGTTCCAGAGCTACGCGCTCTTCCCCCATCTCAGCGTGTTCGAGAACGCGGCCTATTCGCTGCGCCTGCGCCGCGCGCCCGAGGCCGAGGTCTGCGGGGCAGTCGACGCGGCGCTGGCGGCGGTCGACCTCGCCGGCCTCGGCGCGCGCATGCCGGGCGAGCTCTCCGGCGGCCAGCAGCAGCGCGTCGCCGTCGCGCGCCAGCTGGTGATGAAGCCCGACCTGCTGCTCTTCGACGAGCCGCTCTCCAACCTGGATGCGCGGCTGCGCGTTCAGGTCCGCGCCGAGCTGCGCCGGCTGCAGCGCGCGCTCGGCATCACCGCGCTCTACGTGACCCACGACCAGGACGAGGCGATGAGCCTCTCCGACCGCATCGCCGTGATGCGCGCGGGACGCATCGAGCAGGTCGGGACGCCGCGCGAGGTCTATGCGCGGCCGGCCTCGCTCTTCGTCGCCGGCTTCGTCGGCAAGGCCAACGCGCTGCCCGCACACGCCGCGGCGTGCCCCGGCGGCACGACCGCGATCTCGATCCTCGGCCACGCGGCGCGGCGCGCGACGATCGCCGGCGAGCCCGCGGGCGCGTGCATCGCCCTGCTGCGGCCCGAGGCGATCCACCTCGCCGGGCCCGGAGGGGACGGCATCGACGGCGCCATCGAGGAGATCGAGTATCTCGGCGATCGCATCGAGTACCGCGTGCGCGCCGGCGGCGCGCTGGTCGCCGTCGTCGAGCCCGCGCTGCTGCGCGCCGTCGCGCTCGCGGAAGGCGCGCGCGTGCGCCTCGCCCCCGTCGCCGAGGCGATCCACCTGCTGCCGCCGGAGCCCGGCTGAGACGAGAAGGAGACAGCCATGCGCCACGACTACGCCTCGATCGGCTTCTACACCTTCGACTGCCTTGGCTGGCCCTTCACCGGCGTGCCCGATGGCGGCGGCACGGTCTTCCTCGACGACTTCACCCTCGCCGTCTCCGGCGCCGCCGGCACGGCGGCGATCGCC
>VGDA01000347.1 GCA_016869915.1 Alphaproteobacteria bacterium | reverse complement strand
CCGGGCGTGCGGCCCAGGACCTCGTCCAGCCGCCAGCCGGTGATGCGCGTGAAGCCGTCGTTGACCCATTCGATGCGGCCCGCGGCGTCGGTGAGGACGACCGCGTTGTCGGTGCGCGCGGCGATCAGCGCGAGCTTGCGCGCCTCCGCCTCGCTGGCGCGCAGGCGCTCGTTGGCGGCGCGCAGCTGCGCGCCCTGGGCCTCGAGGTTGGCGGCGAGGCGCCGGCTGTCCGCGATCGTCTGGCGGCCCGCCTGCATGACCTGCAGCATGTCGATCGCAGGGTCGTGGAGCGCGAAGTCGCGGAAGCGAAGGCCGCGCTCCTCCAGCTCGCGCGATTCGGTGAACCACGGCGAGCCGAGGAAGACGAGCAGCCCCTCGCCGTCGCGGCGCCGGAACGCGCCGCGCAGGAGCAGGCGGCTCGGCACGTGCTCCAGGAGGAAGAGGCTGCGCGGGTTGTCGTCCACGAGCGCGGCCCGGAGCGCCCCCTCGGGCGTGCGGCAGCGCAGCGTCGCGCCGGCGTCGGCGCCGGGGACGAGGTCGGGGCAGAGCCGCGACAGCGACGCGCCGGCCTGGACCACGCGCATCGCCCGGTCGAGCACGAGGTGGAAGGGGAAGGCGGAGGCGAACTCCGCGGGGTCGAGGCCGATCGACGCCATCGGGGCCGCCCCGCTCACGCGGCCCCGGTCGCGGCGGCGCCGGGCGCCCAGCGCACGTCGAAGACGTCGTGGTCGGCGCCGGCGTCGCGCGATTCGACGAGCCGGACCTCCACCTCGGTGCCGAAGCGGCGGCCGAACCCGCGCACGAGGCCGACCACGAAGGGGGCGAGGCCGCGGCGCTTCGTCCAGTAGTGCAGCCGCAGCGAGGCATCGGCGACGTCGCTGCAGGCGAAGCGCGGCGGCTGCAGCGCCGGGAAGATCATCGCGACGCGGGCATGGAAGTTCGGCAGCTCGGCGAGGAACTCGGGCAGCGTCGCGCCGTTCGCGGCAAGCAGCCCGCCATAGCCCTCGCTGGCCGTGTAGGTGATCCAGTGCTCGCCGAAGGCGCAGAGCACGTCGTCGCGCGACGCGCCGAGCTCGTCGCTCGCGGCGGCGACCAGCCGGTAGGTGACGTCGTCGGGATAGGCCTCGGTGCTCATGAACACCTCGACGTCGATGCCGGCGCGCGCGCGGATGCGCGCCCAGGCCTCGTCGCCGTGGTGCATGCGCACCATCTCCTCCATCGCGCCGTTGATCATGCCGTACATCGTCGCGCCTGCCCCGCCCTCGCGCCGCGCGCGGACAGGCGCGAAGCTCCGGGAGCCTGAATAGCAGCCGCCGGCGGCCTTGCGGCGCGCCGGCGGGGCGACTTCACGAAACTTAACGCCGCCCGCCGCCCGGGCGCCGCTCCTGCGGCCCCCGGGCGGCGGCGCGGGTCACGAGGCCTTGAGCAGGCCGCGCAGCACGTAGGGAAGGATGCCGCCGTGCCGGTAGTACTCGACCTCGTCGAGCGTATCGATGCGGCAGGACACGACGATGCGGTCGACCTTGCCGTCCGCGCGGCGGATGGCGACCGGCACGTCCATGCCGGGCCTGATGCCCTGCGCGATCCCCGTGACGTCGAAGACCTCGCTGCCATCGAGCGCCAGCGACTGGCGCGTCATGCCGTCCTTGAACTGCAGCGGCAGGACGCCCATGCCGACGAGGTTGGAGCGGTGGATGCGCTCGAAGCTCTCCACCAGCACCGCGCGGATGCCGAGCAGGCGCGTGCCCTTGGCCGCCCAGTCGCGGCTGGAGCCCGTGCCGTATTCCTTGCCGCCGACCACGACCAGCGGCACGCCCTCGCGCTGGTAGCGCATCGCGGCGTCGAAGATCGACATCTGCTCGCCCGAGGGCATGTAGCGCGTGACGCCGCCCGAGGTGCCGGCCGCCATCTCGTTCTTCAGCCGGATGTTGGCGAAGGTGCCGCGCATCATGATCTCGTGGTTGCCGCGGCGCGTGCCGAACTGGTTGAAGTCCTGCTCGCGCACCTGGCGCTCGAGCAGGTACTCGCCCGCCGGCCCGTTGCGCTTGATCGAGCCGGCCGGGGAGATGTGGTCGGTCGTGATCGAGTCGCCGAGCAGCGCCAGTAGCCGCGCGCCGGAGATGTCCGAGAACGTGCCCGGCTCGCGCGACATGCCCTCGAAATAGGGCGGCAGCTTCACGTAGGTGGAGCCGTCGTTCCAGCCATAGGTCATGCCCGTCGAGCCGCCCATGCGCTGCCAGTCGGCGTCGCCCTTGAACACGTCGGCGTAGCGCGCGCGGTACATCTCCGCGGAGATGGTCGCGCGCATCGTCTCCGCGATCTCGCGGTTCGACGGCCACACGTCGCGCAGGTAGACGGGCTTGCCGTCCCTGCCCATGCCCAGCGGCTCGGTGGCGACGTCGCGCAGCACCGAGCCGGCGAGCGCGTAGGCGACGACCAGCGGCGGCGAGGCGAGGTAGTTCGCCTTCACCTGCGGGTGGACGCGGCCCTCGAAGTTGCGGTTGCCGGAGATGACCGCGGAGACGGTGAGGTCGCCGCCGTCGATCGCCTCGGCGATCTCGTCGGGCAGCGGCCCCGAGTTGCCGATGCAGGTCGTGCAGCCATAGCCCGCGAGGTTGAAGCCCAGCGCGTCGAGATGCGGCTGCAGCCCGGCCTTGGCGAGGTAGTCGGTGACGACCTGCGAGCCCGGCGCCAGCGAGGTCTTGACCCAGGGCTTGCTGCGCAGGCCGAGCTCGTTCGCCTTCTTCGCCAGCAGCCCCGCCGCGACCAGCACCGCCGGGTTGGAGGTGTTGGTGCAGGAGGTGATCGCCGCGATCACGACGTCGCCGTGGCGCAGCGCGTACTCGCCCTTGCCGACCTTGACCGGCTCCCTGGAGGCCTTCGGCCCGAGCAGCTCGGGCAGGGCCTTCTCGAAGTTCGCCTTCACGCTGCCCAGCGCGACGCGGTCCTGCGGGCGCTTCGGGCCGGCGAGCGAGGGCTCGACCGAGCCCATGTCGAGCTCGAGCACGTCGGTGAAGACGGGATCGGGGGAGCCCGCGTCGCGCCACATGCCCTGCGCCTTGGCATAGGCCTCGACGAGCTTGATGCGCGCGGCGTCGCGGCCGGTGAGCGCGAGGTAGTTCAGCGTCTCCTGGTCGACCGGGAAGAAGCCGCAGGTCGCGCCGTACTCGGGCGCCATGTTGGCGATCGTCGCGCGGTCGGCGAGCGACAGCGCGTCGAGGCCCGGGCCGAAGAACTCGACGAACTTGTTCACCACGCCCTTCTTGCGCAGCATCTGCGTGACGGTCAGGACGAGGTCGGTCGCCGTCAGCCCCTCGCGCATCTGGCCGGTGAGCCTGAAGCCGACGACCTCGGGGATCACCATCGAGACGGGCTGGCCGAGCATCGCGGCCTCGGCCTCGATGCCGCCCACGCCCCAGCCAAGCACCGCGAGCCCGTTCACCATCGTGGTGTGGGAGTCGGTGCCGACCAGCGTGTCCGGATAGGCGAAGGACCTGCCGCCGTTCTCCGACACCCAGACGGTCTGGGCGAGGTACTCGAGGTTGACCTGGTGGCAGATCCCGGTGCCCGGCGGCACGACGCGGAAATTGCCGAAGGCGCTCTGGCCCCAGCGCAGGAAGTTGTAGCGCTCGCCGTTGCGCTCGTACTCGAGGCGCACGTTCTTCGCGAGCGCGTCGGCCGAGCCGGAATGGTCGATCACCACCGAGTGGTCGATGACGAGGTCGACCGGCGAGAGCGGGTTGATCTTGCGCACGTCGCCGCCCATGCCGGCCATCGCGTCGCGCATCGCGGCGAGGTCGACGACCGCGGGCACGCCGGTGAAGTCCTGCATCAGCACGCGCGCCGGGCGGTAGCCGATCTCGCGGTCGGACCGCCGGTCCACGGCCCAGGCCGCCACGGCCTTGAGGTCGTCCACCGTCACCGAGCGCCCGTCCTCGTGGCGCAGCAGGTTCTCGAGCAGCACCTTCATCGAGAAGGGCAGGCGCGAGATGCCGGCGAGCCCGGCCTGCTCGGCCGCAGCGAGCGAGAAGTATTCGTAGCCCCTGCCGTCGATGGTGAGGGTGCGGCGGGTCTTCAGCGTGTCGGTACCGATGGCGGTCAAGGGTCGTCTCCCGGTCGGAGGTCGGACGGGTCGCGGGCTCCGGGCGAGCCGCCGCGCCTGCGCGCGCCCGGCCGCCCCGCCCCGGGCCCTGGATGCGGGGTCCGTCTATCACGGCCGCGCCCGCTTTTGCACCCCAAGCCCGACCAGCGCGCGCGCCGGGCGCGTGCGGCGATTGACCCCCGCCGGGGCA
>VGDA01000346.1 GCA_016869915.1 Alphaproteobacteria bacterium | reverse complement strand
GACGAGCCGTAATGCGTGCCGAGCTCGATCTGCCGCGTCACCGCCTCGACCATCGACGGATGCGCGTGGCCGAGCAGCAGCGAGCCGTGGCCGCCGTAGTAGTCGACGTATTCGTTGCCGTCGACGTCCCATTTCCGCGGCCCCTTCGCGCGCGCGACGTAGACCGGCCACGGGTTGAGCGCGCGCGAGTCGTGAGTGACGCCCGAGGGCAGGACGCGCGCGGCCTCGGCGTAGAGCCGCGCCGAGCCTGGCGTGCGCTCGCGATAGGCGGTCTCGAGGGGGGAGTTGGTCTTCAGGAGGGTGGCCATGGCGGTCTCCGGTCGTGTCGTTCGGGTTCGGGTCAGGCGGTCAGGTCGCGCATCGCCTTCGCGCGCTGCGTGGCGGCGCCGAGCAGGAGCGGCAGGTCGTTGCCCGCGAGCGCGACCTGCATGCCGAGCCGGAGGTAGCGGGCGAGCAGCGCCTCGGCATAGACGCCACCGATGCCAGGGATCTTGCCGTGGCGTCTGCACGCCGCGATCGTCGCCTCGATCGCCGCGACGAGGCGCGGGTGCTCGAACTGGCCGGGGATGCCCATCTCGAGCGTCAGGTCGCTGCAGCCCATCAGCAGCATGTCGATGCCCGGCACGGCGGCGATGGCGTCGGCGTTGGCGATCGCCTTCGGCGTCTCCAGCATCACGGTGACCAGCGTCGCGGCGTTGATCATCGAGGCCGTCTCGGCGAGCGGCAGGCTGGCATAGGAGACCTGCGGCAGGCCGCCGACGATCGAGCGGTGCCCGACCGGCGGGTAGCGGAAGGCGTCGGCGATGGCGCGCGCCTCCTCGGCCGTGTCGACATGCGGCATGACGATGCCGAGCGCGCCGCCATCGAGGCAGCGCGTGCCCATCGTGAGTTGGCCCATCGGCACGCGCACCAGCGGCACGATACCGGCGTCGAGCGCGGCAACCGACATCTGGCAGGCCGCGTCGATCGACATCTGGCCGTGCTCGAGGTCGATGAAGAGCCAGTCGAAGCCGGCGACCTTCATCAGCTTGGCGATCTCGATGCCGCGCGCCACGCGCACGCCGACGCCGAGCGCGACGCCGCCCTGCGCGATGCGCTGGCGGACCGGGTTGGCGATGGTCGTCGTCATGATGTGCTCCCCCTCGCGATTGCGCCGCCGAGGTTAAGCGAGGCCGGCCGCCGCGGGCGATTCTTTCCTGCCGCCGGCGTTCGGGTCATCTGCCGTCGACGATGGCACGCAGGACCGCGCCCGCGCGCCGGCAGGCCGCCGCGTCGACGTCGAGGTGGGTCGCCGCGCGCACCGTGCGGCGGGCGAAGGCGAGGACGAGCACGCCGCGCCGGCGCGCCTCCTCGACCACCCGGGCCGCGTCGGGCGCGCCGGGGCGGAGGTGGAAGACGACGATGTTCGTCTCGACGGTCGACGGGTCGAGGTCGACCGCCGGGCTGCCGGCCAGGGCCTCGGCGACGAGGCGGGCATTGGCATGGTCCTCGGCGAGCCGGCCGAGGTTGTGGCGCAGCGCGAAGAGGCCGCCCGCCGCCATCATCCCGGCCTGGCGCATGGCGCCGCCGAACATCCTCCGGTGGCGCTGCGCGCGCGCGATGTCGGCGCGGCGGCCGGCGAGGACCGAGCCGATCGGCGCCCCGAGGCCCTTCGAGAGCGCGATCGAGACGAGGTCGAAGGGCGCGGCGAGCTCGGCGGCGGGCCGGCCGCTCGCGGCCGCCGCGTTGAACAGCCGCGCGCCGTCGAGGAAGCTCGCCACGCCGAGCCGGCGCGCCTCGGCGCAGATCGCCTCGGCCTCCGCCTGCGGGAAGACGCGCCCGCCGCCGCGGTTATGGGTGTTCTCCACCTCGACCAGCGTGGTGGCGGGGAAGATGGCGTGGCCCGGCGGCTTGAAGGCGGCGGCGAAGTCGGCGGCGGTGAAGAGCCCGCCGCTGCCCACCGGCGTGAACTGCACGCCCGCATTCGCGCCGCTCGCGCCGGCCTCGTGCCAGACGGCGTGGCTCTCCTGGCTGACCACCACGTCGTCGCCGGGACGCGTGAACAGCTTGAGCGCGACCTGGTTGGCCATCGTGCCGCTCGGCATGAACAGCGCGGCCTCCTTGCCGAGCGTCGCCGCGACGAGTTCCTGCAACTCGTTGACCGAGGGGTCCTCGCCGTACTGGTCGTCGCCGACGGGCGCCGCGGCCATCGCCGCGCGCATCCCGGGCGAGGGGAGGGTGACGGTGTCGGATCTCAGGTCGATGGTCGCCATGTCGTGCATGCCCTCGGCTGGTGTCGTCGGGCGCGCAGTATGGCAGCGCGGGCCCGGCCGCGGACAGGCGGCTTGCGCGCGGGAGCGGCGCGGACGACGCCCCGGATCAGCCCGGTGCGTCGATCTCGTCGGCGCGCAGGCAGGCGACGAAGCGGCCTGGCGACTTCTCCTCGAGTGCCGGCTCCTCGCGCCGGCAGCGCTCGGTCGCGCTCGGGCAGCGCGTGCTGAAGACGCAGCCCGGCGGCGGGTTGGCCGGGCTGGGCAGGTCGCCGGAGAGCAGGATGCGCCGGCGCGGCGCGTCGGGGTCCGGCTGCGGCGCGGCGGAGAGCAGCGCGCGCGTGTAGGGATGGCGCGGCGCGGCGTAGATCTCCGCCGCCGGCGCGATCTCCATGACCTTGCCGAGGTAGAGCACGATCACGCGGTCGCAGAGATGCTCGACGACCGCGAGGTCGTGCGAGATGAACAGCATCGTGAGGCCGAGCCGGCGGCGCAGCTCGACCAGCAGGTTCACGATCTGCGCCTGGACCGAGACGTCGAGCGCGGAGACGGGCTCGTCGGCCACGACGAAGTCCGGCGCGACGGCGAGCGCGCGCGCGATCCCGATGCGCTGGCGCTGCCCGCCCGAGAACTGGTGCGGGTAGCGATCGACGTGCTCCGGCGACAGGCCGACCTGCTCGAGCAGCTCGACGACGCGCGCGCGCCGCGCGGCGCCGCTGGCCAGGCCATGGATGTCGAGCACGTCGCCGATCAGGTCCTCCACGCGCCGCCGCGGGTCGAGGCTCGCATAGGGATCCTGGAACACGATCTGCATGCGCCGCCGCAGCCGCCGCAGCTCGCCCCTGCCCAGTCTCGTGACCTCGACGCCGTCGAAGCGCACCGAGCCAGCCGTGGGCTCGAGCAGCCGCAGCACCGCGCGTCCGATCGTGCTCTTGCCCGAGCCCGACTCGCCGACGAGGCCGACGACCTCGCCGCGCGCGATCGAGAAGCTCACCCCGTCGACGGCGCGGATGGCGCCGCGCCCGAGGCCGAGCAGGCCGCGCCGGCCCGGGAAATGCTTCGCGAGGCCCTCGACCTCGACGAGCGGCCGGCTCACAGCTCCCTCCAGCGGCGGCAGCGCGTGCGGTGGCCCGGCGCGACGTCCTCGATCGCGGGGTCGGCCACGGCGCAGGCGGGCTCGGCCCAGGCGCAGCGCGGCGCGAAGGCGCAGCCCGGCGGCAGGTCGCGCAGGCTCGGCACGTTGCCGGGGATCGCGCGCAGCAGGCCGTCCGCGCCGCGCGCGCCCGGCGCGCCGGGGATCGATCCGAGCAGGCCGCGCGTGTAGGGATGGCGCGGGTCGCGGAAGATCGTGCGCACGTCGCCCTCCTCGACGACGCGGCCCGCGTACATGACGAGCACGCGGTCGGCCATCTCGGCGACGACGCCGAAGTTGTGCGTGACGAACAGGATGCCCATGCCGCCGCGCTCGCCGCGCTTGAGGCCGCGCATGAGGTCGAGGATCTGCGCCTGGATGGTGACGTCGAGCGCGGTCGTCGGCTCGTCGGCGACCAGCAGGCTGGGCTCGCAGGCCAGCGCCATCGCGATCATCGCGCGCTGCCGCATGCCGCCGGATAGCTGGTGCGGGTAGTCGTCGATGCGCCGCGCGGCGTCCGGGATGCCGACCGTCTCGAGCGCGGCCAGCGCGACGGCGCGGGCCTCGGCGGCCGAGGTGGCGCGGTGGCGGATGACGGCCTCCGCGATCTGGTCGCCGATCCGGTAGACCGGGTTGAGGCTGGTCATCGGCTCCTGGAAGACCATCGCGATCTCGTTGCCGCGTATCTCCTGGAGTTCCTGCTCGCCGAGCCTGGCGAGGTCGCGCACCTGGCCGTCGCGCCCTGCGAGCAGCATCTCGCCGCCCACGATCCTGCCCGCCGGCCGCGGCACGAGGCCGAGCAGCGACAGGCCCGTGATCGACTTGCCCGAGCCCGACTCGCCCACGACGGCGAGAGTCTCGCCACGGCGCAGGTCGAAGGAGATGCCGTCGACGGCGCGCAGGATCCCGTC
>VGDA01000345.1 GCA_016869915.1 Alphaproteobacteria bacterium | reverse complement strand
TCGACGGCCTCCTGCAGCATGCGCTTCTCGTTGCGCACGATGATGTCCGGCGCCTTGAGCTCGATCAGCCGCTTGAGGCGGTTATTGCGGTTGATGACGCGGCGATAGAGGTCGTTGAGGTCGGAGGTCGCGAAGCGGCCGCCGTCGAGCGGCACCAGCGGGCGCAGCTCGGGCGGGATCACGGGGATGACCTCCATGATCATCCATTCCGGGCGGTTCCCGGACTCGATGAAGAACTCGACCAGCTTGAGTCGCTTGACGAGCTTCTTGCGCTTGGCCTCGGAGGTTGCCTCCTTGAGGTCGGCGCGCATCGTGTCGCGCTCCTTCTCGAGGTCGATCTCCGAAAGCATGTCGCGGATCGCCTCGGCGCCGATCTTGGCCTCGAAGTTGCCCTCGCCATGCTCGTCCTGCGCCTGGACAAAGGCGTCCTCGCTCAGCACCTGGCGCATCTTCAGCGGCGTGGTTCCGGGCTCGGTGACGACGTAGCTCTCGAAGTACAGGACCTTCTCGAGGTCCCGCAGCGTCATGTCGACGAGAAGGCCGATGCGGCTCGGCAGCGACTTCAGGAACCAGATATGCGCGACCGGCGAGGCCAGCTCGATGTGGCCCATGCGCTCGCGGCGTACCTTGGACAGCGTGACCTCGACGCCGCACTTCTCGCAGATGATGCCGCGGTACTTCATCCGCTTGTACTTGCCGCACAGGCACTCGTAGTCCTTGATCGGCCCGAAGATGCGCGCGCAGAACAGCCCGTCGCGCTCCGGCTTGAACGTGCGGTAGTTGATCGTCTCGGGCTTCTTGATCTCGCCGTAGGACCAGGAGCGGATGCGCTCCGGGCTGGCGATCGAGATCCGGATCTGGTCGAACTGCTGGGGGCCGGCTGGCTGGCCGAACACCGTCGCGACGTCCTGGTTCATCCTGGTCTCCTGGAGTGCGGCCGCCGCGACGAGGGGCGGCCGGTGGAACTGCGGGTGGTGGATCGCCGGCGGCCGGCCGGTGCGCTCGCGCGACCCGGCCGGCCTCGGCGACGTCAGAATGTCTTCTGGTTCAACTCGACGTTCAGGCCGAGGGAGCGCAGCTCCTTGACCAGCACGTTGAAGGACTCTGGGATGCCGGCCTCGAAGTTGTCGTCGCCGCGGACGACCGCCTCGTAGACCTTGGTGCGGCCCGACACGTCGTCGGACTTGACCGTGAGCATCTCCTGCAGCGTGTAGGCCGCGCCGTAGGCCTCCAGCGCCCAGACCTCCATCTCGCCGAAGCGCTGGCCGCCGAACTGCGCCTTGCCGCCCAGCGGCTGCTGGGTGACGAGGCTGTAGGGGCCGATCGAGCGCGCGTGGATCTTGTCGTCCACGAGGTGGTGCAGCTTCAGCATGTAGATGTAGCCGACCGTGACGTCGCGGTCGAAGCGCTCGCCGGTCCGGCCGTCCCACAGCGTGACCTGGCCGGAGCGATGCAGCCCGGCCTCCTCGAGCATGGAGACGATGTCGGCCTCGCGCGCGCCGTCGAAGACGGGCGTCGCCATCGGCACGCCCGGGCGGAGGTTGTGCGCGAGTTCGAGCAGCTCCGGATCGGGCAGCTCGCCCTCGCCGTGCCGCAGCGCGTCCTTGCCGTAGAGCTTCTGGAGCTGCCTGCGCAGGTCCGCGAGCTTGCCGGACTTCTGGACGCGATTGAGCGTCTCGCCGATCTGCGCGCCCAGCTTGGCCGAGGCCCAGCCGAGATGCGTCTCGAGGATCTGCCCGACGTTCATGCGGCTCGGCACGCCCAGCGGGTTCAGCACGACGTCGACCTGCGTGCCGTCCTCCAGGTAGGGCATGTCCTCGGCCGGCATGATGCGGCTGATGACGCCCTTGTTGCCGTGGCGGCCGGCCATCTTGTCGCCGGGCTGCAGCTTGCGCTTCACCGCGACGAAGACCTTGACCATCTTCATCACGCCCGGCGGCAGCTCGTCGCCACGCTGCAGCTTCTCGATCTTGTCCTCGAAGCGCGCCTCGAGCGCCTTCACGGACTCGTCGAACTGGCGCTTGATCGCCTCGATCTCGCCCTCGACCTTGTCGTTCTTGATCGTAATCTGGCGCCACTGGCCCGGCGTGTACTCGGCGAGCAGCTCCTCGGTGATCCGCGTGCCGCCCTTGATCGCCTTCAGGCCGCCCGCGGCCGTCTGGCCGAGCAGGCGCTCCTTGAGGCGCGCCGCGAAGCTGCGCTCGAGGATCGCCTTCTCGTCGTCGCGGTCCTTGGCAAGTCGCTCGATCTCGGCGCGCTCGATCGCGACCGCGCGCTCGTCCTTGTCGACGCCGCGGCGGGAGAAGACGCGTACCTCGACGACCGTGCCGGTCACGCCCGGCGGCAGGCGCATCGACGTGTCCCGCACGTCCGATGCCTTCTCGCCGAAGATCGCGCGCAGGAGCTTTTCCTCCGGCGTCATCGGGGACTCGCCCTTCGGCGTGACCTTGCCGACTAGGATGTCGCCCGGCTTCACCTCGGCGCCGATGTAGACGATGCCCGCCTCGTCGAGGTTGCGCAGGGCCTCCTCGCCGACATTCGGGATGTCGCGCGAGATCTCCTCCTGGCCCAGCTTGGTGTCGCGGGCCATCACCTCGAACTCCTCGATGTGGATCGAGGTGAACACGTCGTCGGAGACGATGCGCTCGGAGATGAGGATCGAGTCCTCGAAGTTGTAGCCGTTCCACGGCATGAACGCGACGAGCACGTTCCGGCCCAGCGCGAGTTCGCCGAGCTCGGTCGACGGGCCGTCGGCGATGATGTCGCCGGCGACGACCACGTCGCCCTTCTTAACGAGCGGGCGCTGCGTGATGCACGTGTTCTGGTTCGAGCGCTGGAACTTCAGCAGGTTGTATATGTCGACGCCCGACTGCGCGTTCCCGATGTCCTCGGTGACGCGCACCACGATGCGCGTCGCGTCGACCTGGTCGATCACGCCGGCGCGCTTCGCGGTGATCGCGGCGCCGGAATCGCGCGCCACGACGCCTTCCATGCCGGTGCCGACGAGCGGCGCCTCGGCACGGACCAGCGGCACGGCCTGGCGCTGCATGTTCGCGCCCATCAGCGCGCGGTTGGCGTCGTCGTTCTCGAGGAACGGCACGAGCGCCGCGGCGACGGAGACGAGCTGCTTCGGGCTGACGTCGACGAAGTCGACCTGCTCCGGCTTCACGAGCGCGAAGTCGCCGCCCTTGCGGCAGTTCGTGAGCTCCGCGACGATCCTGCCCTTGGGGTCGAGCTCGATGTTCGCCTGCGCGATGTGGTACTTCGCCTCCTCCATCGCGGAGAGATAGGCGACCTCGTCGGTGACCCGGCCGTCGCGCACGCGGCGATATGGCGTCTCGATGAAGCCGTACTGGTTGATGCGCGCGTAGGTCGCGAGCGAGTTGATCAGGCCGATGTTCGGGCCCTCGGGCGTCTCGATCGGGCAGATGCGGCCGTAATGCGTCGGGTGCACGTCGCGCACCTCGAAGCCGGCGCGCTCGCGCGTCAGGCCGCCCGGCCCGAGCGCGGAGAGGCGGCGCTTGTGCGTGATCTCCGACAGCGGGTTCGTCTGGTCCATGAACTGGGACAGCTGGGACGAGCCGAAGAACTCGCGCACCGCCGCGGCCGCCGGCTTGGCGTTGATCAGGTCCTGGGGCATGACCGAGTCGATCTCGACCGTGGACATGCGCTCGCGGATGGCGCGCTCCATGCGCAGCAGGCCGACGCGGTACTGGTTCTCCATCAGCTCGCCGACCGAACGGACGCGGCGGTTGCCGAGGTGGTCGATGTCGTCGATCTCGCCGCGGCCGTCCTTGAGGTCGGTCATCGTCTTGATGATCGCGAGGATGTCGTCCCTGCGCAGGATGCGCACGGTGTCCGGGCAGTCGAGCCCGAGCCGCGCGTTCATCTTGACGCGGCCGACCGCGGAGAGGTCGTAGCGGTCGGATTCGAAGAACAGTCCCTTGAACAGCGTCTCGGCGGTCTCCGGCGTCGGCGGCTCTCCGGGGCGCATGACGCGGTAGATCTCGATCAGCGCGTCCTCGCGCGTCGTGTTCTTGTCCGCCTTCAGCGTGTTGCGGATGTAGGGGCCGACGGTGATGTGGTCGATGTGGAGGGTCGGGATCGTCTTGATCGCGTTTTCCTCAAACATCTTGAGCATCGCGGCGGTGATCTCGTCGCCCGCCTCGGCGAGCACCTCGCCGGTCTCCTCGTTCACGAGGTCGATCGCGATGTAGCGACCCTTGAGCTCGTCGGCCGAGGCGCGCACGCGGCTGACCCCGTCCTCCTTGAGCTTGCGCGCCATGCGCGGGG
>VGDA01000344.1 GCA_016869915.1 Alphaproteobacteria bacterium | reverse complement strand
CCAGTTCTTGAGGCGCTTATCGACCTTCTCGTAGGGACGGTCCTGTCGCGCGATCTCGAGGAAACCCGTGGGCAGGCCCATGGTCCGGCTCCGGTTCTTTCAGCGTTGGGTCGACGTCACTCCGCGGCGGCGCGCGAGGCGGCGTCGCGGAGGTCGCGCAGGGCGCGACGATAGTCCTTCGGCATGACCTTCACGAACTGGCCGCGCGCGGCGTCCCAGTCGGCAAGGATCTCCCTGGCGCGCGCGGAGCCCGTGAAGGCCACGTGCCGCTCGACCAGGATGCGCAGGCGCTCGGCGTCGAAGCGCAGCATGTCGCCCATGCCGGCATCGTCGACCGAGGGCGAGGCCGCGAGCGGCAGGCCCGCCTCGTCCGGCGCCGCGCCCGCGGGCTCGCCCACGGGCTCGAGCTCGACCATCGCCGGGTTGCACAGCGAGCGGAAGCGGCCCTTCGGGTCGTGGACATAGGCCACGCCCCCGGACATGCCCGCGGCGAAGTTGCGCCCGGTCTCGCCGAGCACGACCACGACGCCGCCCGTCATGTACTCGCAGCCATGGTCGCCGGTGCCCTCGACGACGCAGACCGCGCCCGAGTTGCGGACCGCGAAGCGCTCGCCCGCGACGCCCTCGAAATAGGCCTCGCCCGCGATCGCGCCGTAGAGGACGGTGTTGCCGACGATGATGTTGCGCGTCGGGTCGCGGCGCACGCCCGCGGGCTGGCGCACGACGATGCGCCCGCCGGACAGGCCCTTGCCGACATAGTCGTTGCCGTCGCCGGACAGCTCGAGCGCCACGCCGCGCGCGAGGAACGCGCCGAAGCTCTGGCCGGCCGTCCCCTTCATGCGGATGGAGATCGTGCCGGGCGGCAGGCCGGCATGGCCGTGGCGGCGCGCCACCGCGCCGGACAGCATCGCGCCGACGGAGCGGTTGACGTTGCGCACCTCGCGCTCGATCGCGACGCGCTCGCCGCGCTCGATGGCGGGGGCCGCCGCCGCGATGAGGTCGCGGTCCAGCGCCTTGTCGAGGCCGTGCTCCTGGCGCTCGCTGTTGCGCACCGCGACGCCGGCCCGCGCCGCGGGCTGGTGCAGGATGCGCGACAGGTCGACGCCGCGCGCCTTCCAGTGGTCGAGGGCGCGGCGGGTGTCGAGCCGGTCGACCCTGCCGACCATCTCGTCCAGCCTGCGGAAGCCCAGCCGCGCCATGATGCGGCGCAGCTCCTCGGCGACGAAGAAGAAGTAGTTGATCACGTGCTCCGGCTGGCCGGTGAAGCGCTTGCGCAGCACGGGATCCTGCGTCGCCACGCCCACCGGGCAGGTGTTGAGGTGACACTTGCGCATCATGATGCAGCCCGCCGCTATGAGCGGCGCGGTCGCGAAGCCGAACTCGTCGGCGCCGAGCAGCGCGCCGATCGCGACGTCGCGCCCGGTGCGCAGCCCGCCATCGACCTGGACGGCGATGCGGCCGCGCAGGCCGTTGAGCACCAGCGTCTGCTGGGTCTCGGCGAGGCCGATCTCCCAAGGCGAGCCGGCATGCGTCAGCGAGGTGAGCGGCGAGGCGCCCGTGCCGCCCTCGAAGCCGGAGATCGTCACGTGGTCTGCACGCGCCTTGCTGACGCCCGCCGCGACCGTGCCGACGCCGACCTCGGAGACGAGCTTCACCGAGATGCGCGCCGCGGTGTTGACGTTCTTGAGGTCGTGGATGAGCTGCGCCAGGTCCTCGATCGAGTAGATGTCGTGGTGCGGGGGCGGGCTGATCAGCCCGACGCCCGGCGTCGAGTGGCGCACGCGCGCGATGTTGCGGTCGACCTTGTGTCCGGGCAGCTGGCCGCCCTCGCCGGGCTTCGCGCCCTGCGCCATCTTGATCTGGATGTCGTCCGCGTTGACGAGGTACTCGGCGGTGACGCCGAAGCGGCCCGAGGCGACCTGCTTGATCGCCGAGCGCATCGAATCGCCGTTGGGCAGCGGCTTGAAGCGATCCGCCTCCTCGCCGCCCTCGCCGGTGTTCGACTTGCCGCCGATGCGGTTCATCGCGATGGCCAGCGTGGTGTGCGCCTCGCGGCTGATCGAGCCGAAGCTCATCGCGCCGGTGGCGAAGCGCCGCACGATGTCCTTCGCGGGCTCGACTTCCTCCAGCGGCACGGGGGCGTCGGCCCAGCGGAACTCCATGAGCCCGCGGATCGTCAGCAGGCGCTCGCTCTGCTCGTTGATCGAGCGCGCGAACTCCTCGTAGTCGGGCGCGCTGTTGCCGCGCACCGCGTGCTGCAGCTTCGACACGCTGGCCGGCGTCCAGGCATGGTCCTCGCCGCGCAGGCGGAAGGCATAGTCGCCGCCCGGGTCGAGCAGGTTGCGGTAGACCGGGTTGTCGCCATAGGCGTCGCGGTGGCGACGCACGGTCTCCTCCGCCACCTCGCGCCAGCCCGCGCCCTCGATCGTGGTCGCGGTGCCCGTGAAGTACTTCTCGACGAAGGCCGAGGACAGCCCGACCGCGTCGAAGATCTGCGCGCCGCAATAGGACTGGTAGGTGGAGATGCCCATCTTGGACATCACCTTCAGCAGGCCCTTGCCGACGGCCTTGATGAAGTTCTTCTGCACCTCGTAGGCCTTGATCGGCAGCCCGTTCTGGACGCGCAGCTGCTCGAGCGTCTCGAAGGCGAGGTAGGGATTGACCGCCTCGGCGCCGAAGCCCGCGAGGCAGCAGAAATGATGGACCTCGCGCGCCTCGCCGGTCTCCACCACCAGCCCGGTCTGCGTGCGCAGGCCGCGCTGGATCAGGTGGTGGTGCACGGCCGCCGTCGCGAGCAGCGACGGGATGGCGATGCGCTCCGCGCTCACCGCGCGATCCGAGAGGATGAGGATGTTGTTGTCGGCGAGCACCTCGTCGACGGCGCGCGCGCAGAGCCGCTCGAGCGCGCGCTCCATGCCCTCGGCGCCATCGGCCGCCGGCCAGGTCGTGTCGATCGTCGCCGTGCGGAAGGCGCCGTCGAGCAGCTCGGAGATCGAGCGCACCTTCTCAAGCTCGGCATTGGTCAGCACGGGCTGCGACACCTCGAGCCGCTTGTGCGTTCCGGCCTGGCGGCCGAGCAGGTTCGGCCGCGGCCCGATCATCGAGACCAGCGACATCACCAGCTCCTCGCGGATCGGGTCGATCGGCGGGTTGGTGACCTGCGCGAAGTTCTGCTTGAAGTAGTTGAACAGCAGCTTGGGCTTCCGCGACAGCACCGCGATCGGCGTGTCGGCGCCCATCGAGCCGATCGGGTCGTCCGGCTCCTTGGCCATCGGCTCGAGGAAGAACTGCAGGTCCTCCTGCGTGTAGCCGAAGGCCTGCTGGCGATCGAGCAGCGCGGCCGCGTCATTCGCCGGCGGCTGCGGCGCCGCCTCGGGCAGCGCGCTCAGCTCCTCGAGCTTGTACTGCGTCGCCTTCAGCCACTCGGCGTAGGGCTGCGCCTCGGAGAGGTTCCGCTTGAGCTCCTCGTCCTCGACGATGCGGCCCTGCTCGAGGTCGATGAGGAGCATCTTGCCGGGCTGCAGGCGCCACTTGCGCACGATGCTGTCCTCGGGGATCGGCAGGACGCCGGACTCCGAGGCCATGACCACGCGGTCGTCGGCGGTCACGAGGAAGCGCGCGGGCCTGAGGCCGTTGCGGTCCAGCGTCGCGCCGATCTGCCGGCCGTCGGTGAAGGCGATCGAGGCGGGCCCGTCCCACGGCTCCATCAGCGCGGCGTGGTACTCGTAGAAGGCCTTGCGCCTGGCATCCATCAGCGGGTTGCCAGCCCAGGCCTCCGGGATGAGCATCATCATCGCGTGCGACAGCGAGTAGCCGCCCGCGACCAGCAGCTCGAGCGCGTTGTCGAGGCAGGCCGTGTCCGACTGGCCGTGCGGGATCAGCGGCCACATCTTGTCGAGGTCCGGGCCGAGCAGGTCGGACTCCATCATGCGGCGGCGCGCGTACATCCAGTTGACGTTGCCGCGCACGGTGTTGATCTCGCCGTTGTGGGCGATGAAACGGTACGGGTGCGCCAGCTTCCAGGACGGGAAGGTGTTGGTGGAGAAGCGCTGGTGGACGAGGCAGAGCGCCGAGACCGTGAGCGGGTCGCGCAGGTCGCCGTAGAAGCTCTCGACCTGGTGGGCGAGCAGCAGGCCCTTGTAGACCACCGTGCGGGTCGAGAAGGACGGCATATAGAACTGCGTGAGCCCGGCGAGCCCGTGCTTGCGGCCGAGATCGGCCAGCGGGTTCTGCGTCTGCTTGCGGATCGCCAGGATCTTGCGCTCGAAGGCGTCCTGGTCGGCGACGCCGGGCCCGCGG
>VGDA01000343.1 GCA_016869915.1 Alphaproteobacteria bacterium | reverse complement strand
GCGATGCCGCCGCGGCCATCGCGCGCGACGCGGGCTGCCGCTTCGATGGGTTGTGGCTCGAGGCCGATCGCGAGACCGCCGCCGCGCGCATCGCGCAGCGGCGGGACGACGCATCCGACGCCACGGCCGGGGTGCTCGACCAGCAACTGGCGCGCGACGCCGGCGCGCCTGCGCGCTGGCGCGCGGTCGACGCCCGCGGCGAGCCGTCGCAGGTGCTGGCGCGGGCGCGCGTCGCCATGTCACCATGGGTACATCGAGGTTGAGGACGGCTCGGGAGCCGCGAGGTGCGGTCCCCATCCTCGCCCGGGGAGCGAAGCCATGCAGTTCAAGTCGATCCTGGCGCCCATCGGCGGCACCGACGCCGACACCGCCAACCTGACGCTGGCCGCGCGCATCGCGCGGCGCTTCTCCGCCCATATCGACGTGCTGCACGCGAAGGCCGACCCGCGCGAGACCATGCCCTACCTGGGCGAGGGCGCGTCGCCCGCGCTGATAGACCAGGTCATGGTGACGGCCGAGAAGGATTCGGATTCCCGCGCGAGCCGCGCGAAGGCCAATTTCGACGCGTGGCATGCCTCGTCAGGCCTGGCGCTCGCGCCGGCCCCGGGCGTCGTCGACACGCCGTCCTGCGCGCTGCGGATGGAATCCGGCGCCGAGGACAAGTGGATCGCGCGGCTCGGCCGCCTGAACGACATGACCATCGTCGCCGAGCCCGGCGAGAACGGCAGCGTCGCGGCGATGCTCGCCTTCGAGGCCGCGCTGCTAGACACCGGGCGCCCCGTGATGATGGCGCCGATCAACTACAAGACCAACGACAGCGGCTCGGTCGTCGTCGCGTGGAACGGCAGCGCCGAGTCCTCGCGCGCCGTGCAGGCGGGCCTGCCCTTCCTGCAGCAGGCCAAGAGCGTGCACGTCGTCGCGGTCGAGGAATCGGCCAACACGCCGGACGCCGACGCGCTGGTGCGCTACCTCGCCTGGCACCGCATCGGCGCCAACGTGCGCCTCGCCTCCGGCAAGGGCCGGCCGGCGGCGCAGGCGATCGTCGCGGAATGCGAGGCGGTCGACGCGGCGCTGCTGGTGATGGGCGGCTATACCCATAACCGCCTGCGCCAGATGATCTTCGGCGGCGTCACCGCGCACGTCATCCGCCACGCGACCATCCCGGTCCTGCTGGCGCATTGAGCCGGGCCATGGCCAGCCTCAGCAGCATCCGCCTCGAGCTCGCGCGCGTCGCCGTGTCGCCAGGGGGCGATCCGGAATGCGGCTACGAGCTGGTCGCGCCGCTCGACGACGCCGGCCATCTCGATGCCGCCGCGTGGCGGGCGCATCGCGCGCGCTGCACCGTGCGCCGCTTCTGGCGCGGGGAGGCGGAGGAGCAGGGCGAATTGCTGCACACGCGCGGCGGGCGCTGGGTCTTCTCCTACCCGCCGGGGACGGAGGACGACGAGCCGATCTTCCGCATGGACCGGCACAGCTTCTCCCCGGGCGAGTATGTCTCGATCACCGAGCACGACGGCGTGACGCGTCCGTTCCGCGTCGTCTCCGTGACGGGATGAATCTCCGCCCATCGACGCCGGCCGAGCCCGGCGCGCCGATGCGGCGCGTGCTGCTGACCGGGGCGTCGCGCGGGATCGGGCATGCCACCGTCAAGCGCTTCATGCGCGAGGGCTGGGAGGTGGTGACCGTCAGCCGCGACACGCCGCCGCCGGAATGCGGGCGCGATCCGCGCTGGAGCCTGCACGTGACGGCCGACCTGTCGGTCCCCGCCGAGCGCGACCGGCTGGTCGCCGAGATCGACGCCCGGCTCGCCGGCGCGCCGCTGCACGCTCTCGTCAACAACGCAGGCGTCAGCCCGAAGACCGGCTACAAGGAGCGGCTGGGCGTGCTGCACGGCCCGCTCGAAGACTGGCACAGCGTTTTCGAGCTGAATTTCTTCGCGCCGATCGCGCTCGCCCGCGGCCTGGCCGCCGCGCTGGCGAAGGGCGGGGGCGGGATCGTGAACGTCACGTCGATCGCTGGCCATGCGATTCACCCCTTCGCCGGCTCGGCATATTCGACGTCCAAGGCCGCGCTGTCGTCGTTGACCCGCGAGATGGCCGGCGAACTCGCGCCGCTGGGCATACGGGTCAATGCCGTGGCGCCCGGCGAGATCGAGACCGAGATGATCTCGGCCGACTACGAGCCGCTGATCGCGCGCATCCCGATGCATCGCATGGGGACGGCGGACGAGGTCGCCGGGGTGATCTACCGGCTCTGCGACAAGGATTTCGGCTACGTGACCGGCAGCGAGGTCTTCGTCACCGGCGGCCAGCATCTCTACTGACCCGGCGGGTCAGGGGCGCGCGATGCGGTCCCGGTACCATGCGACGCGTTCCTCGGCTTGGGCGATGTCGAGGCCGAGCCATGCCCCGAGCAGCCCGCCGCGCTCGTCCGCGCCGTGCTCCGCCCGCAGGTCGCGCAGCTGCGCCAGATATTCCTCGCTCGCCGCCTGCAGGTGCCGGAGTTCGATCCGCTGCTCGTCGGGCGACAGGGCCGGCAGGAAGCGCAGCTTGAGGGCCGTGATCAGCCGCGACAGGTCGGTCATCGGCGCGCGCACACGGCTGGTCATCAGATCGTGGAACTCGTCACGACCCGCCGCCGCGATGCGCAGTCGCGTCTCCGGGGTGAGGCTCTGGCCCGGCGCCGCAGGGGGACCGGTCACCTCGACCAGCCCGCGGTAGCGCAGCGATTCGATCGAGGTGCCCAGGATGTCCAGGCTCGGGCCGAGGATCCGGGACACGAAGCGGCGCACCTCGACCGCCAGTTCGCCGAACGGAATGTCGCGTTCCGTCAGGAGGCCGAGGGCGCAGAGCCGCACCGCCTCCTGGGGGATCAGGGACTGGGTCTTGAAATGTTGCATCTTCGCCGCCGTGGACCGTCCCCTCAGGCGGCCTTGAGCAGGCCCTTCTCCCGCACCATCGCGTAGGTGTCCTCGAGCGCGGCGACGAAGCGGCGCAGCATCTCGCGCATCTGCGCCTCGGTGATGACCAGCGGCGGGCAGAGCGCGACGCGGTCGCCGAACAGTCCGCGGCAGATCAGGCCATGCGCCTCGGAACGCTTCGCCATGAAGGGCGCGACGCCCTCCTTCGGGTCGAAGCCGCCGCGCGAGGCCTTGGAGGGCACGAGCTGGATGCCCGCGATCAGGCCCTCGCCCTGCACCTCGCCGACCAGCGGGTGGTCGGCGAGCTTGCGCAGCTCGGCCTGCATGATCGCGCCGACCTTGCGCACGTGGTCGACGATGTTCCTCTCCTCGTAGATCCTGAGCGTCTCGACCGCGACCGCGGCGGCGACGGGATGCGCGGCGTAGGTGTTGCCGTGGCCGAACAGGCCGATCTTCTCGGACTGCGAGACGAGGCCGCGGTAGATCCTCTCGTTCACCAGCAGCGCCGAGAGCGGCATGTAGCCGGAGGTCAGGGCCTTGGCCATCGTCAGCATGTCGGGCTCGAGGCCGAAGGTCTGGCTGCCCCACATGTTGCCGGTGCGCCCGAAGCCGCAGATCACCTCGTCGGCGACGAAGAGGATGTCGTGGCGGCGCAGCACCTCCTGCACCTTCCGGAAGTAGCCGCGCGGCGGGACGATCACGCCGCCGGCGCCCATGATCGGCTCGGCGAAGAAGGCGGCGACCGTCTCCGGCCCCTCGCGCAGGATGAGCTCCTCGAGCTCGGCGGCGCAGCGCGTCGCGAACTCGTCCTCGCTCTCGCCCGGCCTGGCGAAGTTGAAGTGGCTGGGGCAGGAGGTGTGAAGGATGTTGGCGATCGGCAGGTCGAAGTCGCGGTGGTTCGCGGGCAGTCCGGTGAGGCTCGCGGTCGCGACCGTGACGCCGTGGTAGCCGCGCAGCCGCGAGATGATCTTCTTCTTCTGCGGCTTGCCGATGGCGTTGTGGTAGTACCAAATGACCTTGATCGCGGTGTCGTTCGCCTCGGAGCCCGAGCTCGCGAAGAAGGCCTTCGACATCGGCACCGGCGCCAGTGCGATCAGGCGCTCGGCCAGCTCGATCCCCGGCTCGTGCGACTTGCTGGCGAAGACATGGTAGGTCGGCAGCTCGCGCAGCTGGCGGGTCGCGGCCTCGATCAACCGTTCCTCGTCGAAGCCCAGAGATGCGTACCAGAGGCTGGCGAGGCCCTCGATGTATTCCTTGCCGTCGTCGTCGTAGACGTAGATCCCGCGCCCGCGCTTTATGACGAGCGGCCCATTCGCCTCGTGCGCCTTCAGGTTCGTGTAGGGATGGATGAAGGCCGCGACGTCGCGGGCCTGCAGCGAATTCGGGCGCATGGTCATTC
>VGDA01000342.1 GCA_016869915.1 Alphaproteobacteria bacterium | reverse complement strand
GGGATCATCCGCTGGCTGAAGTCGCACCAGCCCGGCGCGACCGTGCGCGAGGACACGCCGGACACGCACCTCGCCAAGAAGGGCACGCCGACCATGGGCGGCGTGCTCATCCTGCTCGCCGTCGCGGTGTCGACGCTGCTCTGGGCGGACCTTCGCAACGGCTATGTCTGGGCCGTCCTGCTGGTGACGTGCGGCTTCGGGCTGATCGGCTTCTACGACGACTTCCGCAAGCTGACGCGCAGCGGCCGCGGCATCAGCGCGCGGACGAAGTTCGCGCTCCAGGTCCTGCTCGGACTGATCGCGGCGGCGTGGATCGTCTGGGTCATGCCGGAGCGCGACGCGCTCTCGACCTCGCTCGCCATGCCCTTCCTCAAGGCCGTGCTGCTCGACCTCGGCCTCGGCTTCTACGTCTTCGCGGCCTTCGTGATGGTGGGCGCGTCGAACGCGGTGAACCTGACGGACGGGCTCGACGGGCTCGCCATCGTGCCGGTCGCGATCGCCGCCGCCTGCTTCGCGGCCTTCGCCTACGTCGTCGGCAACGTCGTGTTCTCGAACTACCTGCTCATCCACTACGTCCCGGGCAGCGGCGAGCTCACCGTGCTCTGCGCCGCGATCGTCGGCGCGGCGCTCGGCTTCCTGTGGTTCAACGCGCCGCCCGCGATGGTCTTCATGGGCGACACCGGCTCGCTGTCGATGGGCGGCGCGCTGGGCGCGATCGCCGTCGTGACCAAGCACGAGATCGTGCTGGCCATCGTCGGCGGGCTCTTCGTCGTCGAGACCGTGTCGGTCATCGTCCAGGTCGCGTCGTTCAAGCTCACCGGCAGGCGCGTGTTCATGATGGCGCCGCTCCACCACCACTTCGAGAAGAAGGGGTGGAAGGAGCCGACGATCGTGATCCGGTTCTGGATCATCGCGATGATCCTGGCGCTGGCCGGCCTCTCGACCCTGAAGCTGAGGTGACGATGGCCACCGTCCCCGTCGGATGCTTCGCGGGCGCCCGGGTCGTGGTGCTCGGGCTCGGCCGCTCCGGCGTCGCCGCGGCGCAGGCGCTGCGCGCGGGCGGGGCCGAGGTCCTCGCGTGGGACGACGGCGAGGGCGCGCGCGCGGCGGCCGCGGCGCGCGGCATCGGCTGCGTCGATCCCGCCGGGGCCGACTGGTCGACCCTGCGCGCGCTCGTCATCAGCCCCGGCATCCCGCATCTCCACCCTGCCCCCCACCCGCTCGCCGCGCGCGCCCGCGCGGCGGGTGTCGAGATCGTCGGGGACATCGAGCTCCTCGCGCGCAGCGCCGCTCCCGCGCGCTGGATCGGCATCACGGGGACCAACGGCAAGTCGACGACGACCGCGCTCGTCGGCCACGTGCTCGCCAAGGCAGGGCTCGGCTGCGCGGTCGGCGGCAACATCGGCGTGCCCGCGCTGTCGCTGCCGCGCCAGGACGCTGACGGCACCTACGTGCTCGAGATGTCGAGCTACCAGCTCGAGCTCTGCCCCTCCGCGCGCTTCGACGTCGCCGTGCTGCTGAACATCACGCCGGACCACCTCGATCGCCATGGCGGCATGGAGGGCTACGTCGCCGCGAAGCTGCGCATCTTCGACGCGGGCGGCGGCGGCGGCCTCGCCATCGTCGGCGTCGACGACCCGACCTGCGAGGGAATCGCCTCGCGGCTCGAGGGCGAGCCGCGGCGCCAGGTCCTCCGGATCTCCGCCACGCGACGCCTCGGGCGCGGCGTCTCCTGCGTCGACGGGATCCTCGTTGACGCCATGTCCAGCGCGCCCGTAGAGGTCGCCGACCTGCGCGGCGTCGCGACGCTGCCGGGCCAGCACAACTGGCAGAACGCGGCCGCGGCCTACGCAGCCTGCCGCGCCGCGGGGGTCCCGGCCGCGAAGGTCGCCGCGGCGCTCGCCACCTATCCCGGGCTGCCGCATCGCCAGGAGATCGCGGGCGAGGCCCGCGGCGTGCGCTTCGTGAACGACAGCAAGGCCACCAACGCCGACGCGGCGGCGAGGGCGCTAGGCTGCTACGACGCGATCTGGTGGATCGCCGGCGGCATCGCGAAGGAGGGCGGCATCGCGCCGCTCGCTCCGTTCTTCCCGCGCATCCGCAAGGCCTACCTGATCGGCAGGGCCGCGCCCGGCTTCGCGCAGGCCCTCGCCGCGGCGGGCGTGGCCCACGAGGTCTCGGCGACGCTCGAGCGCGCCGTCGAGCACGCTGCGCGGGACGCGGCCGCGGCGACCGACATGCGCCGCGTCGTCCTGCTCTCGCCGGCCTGCGCCTCCTTCGACCAGTTCGCCGACTTCGAGGCGCGCGGCGCGCGCTTCCGCGCCCTCGTGGCGGCGCTCGTCGCCGGGGAGCGCGCCGCATGAACGCCGGCTTCGGACGCGCCGACAACTCCCTCGTCGCCCGCTGGTGGTGGACGATCGACCGCTGGTCGCTCGCGGCCCTCATGGTCATCATCGGCATCGGGGCCATCCTGACCATGGCGGCCACGCCGCCGGTCGCGGACAAGCTCGGCCTCGAACCCTTCCACTTCGTGCGGCGGCAGTTCTTCCTGCTGCCTGTCGCCGTCGCGATCATCCTGGTCGTCTCGCTCCTCGACCTGTCGACGATCAGGCGGATCGCCGCCGCGGTCCTCGTGGTTTCCATCGTCCTGCTTGCCGTGACGCTGGTCGCCGGCGCGGAGATCAAGGGCGCGCGGAGGTGGATCAACCTGCCGGGCTTCTCCCTGCAGCCATCGGAGTTCGTGAAACCGAGCTTCGCCGTGATCTGCGCGTGGCTGCTGTCGATGCAGCGGCGCCAGGCCGGGGTACCGGGCGACTTCATCGCCTTCAGCGTCTATGCCGCCATCATCGTTCTGCTCGCCAAGCAGCCCGACATCGGCATGTCGGTCGTGGTGTCCACGATCTGGTTCTCGCAGTACATCGTCGCGGGCCTCCGCCTCGCCGGCGTGGCGATGCTCTTCGCCGCCTTCGGCGCGCTCGGCGTGGCGGCCTACGCGCTCGGGCCCGCGATCGGGCTCGGCCACTTCACGAGCCGCGTCGACCGGTTCCTCGACCCGTCCTCGGGCGACACCTACCAGGTGACGCGCTCGCTCGAGGCGTTCTCCAACGGCGGCATCGTGGGCCAGGGACCGGGCGAGGGCCGCGTGAAGACGCACCTGCCCGACGCGCATTCGGACTTCATCTTCGCCGTCGTCGGCGAGGAGTTCGGCCTCGTGGCCTGCCTGCTGATCCTGGCGCTCTTCGCCTTCGTGGTGCTGCGCGGCTTCGTGCGGCTGCTCGGCGAGAACAGCCTCTTCGCCGTCCTCGCCACCACCGGCCTGCTCGTGCAGTTCGGGCTGCAGGCGATCATCAACATGGGATCGACGCTGCACATCCTGCCGACCAAGGGGATGACGCTGCCCTTCATCTCCTATGGCGGCTCCTCGCTGCTGGCATTGTCGCTGGGCATGGGCTTCATGCTCGCGCTGACCCGCAAGCGCTACGGCCCGGGGGAAGGCGAGTGACCGCGCCCCTCGCCGTCCTCGCCGCCGGCGGCACCGGCGGCCACCTCTTCCCGGCGGAGGCGCTGGCCGGCGCCCTCGGCGCGCGCGGCTGGCGCGTCGCCCTCGTCGCCGACGACGCGACGCGGGCGATCGACGGCGCCGAGGTCCATGGCCTCGGCCTGCGCCGCATGGGCAGCGGACGGCTCTCGCGCCTGCTCGGCCTCGCCAGCGTCGCCGCTTCCGTGCCGCGCGCGGCCACGCTGCTGCGCCGCCTGCGCCCCGCGATCGCCATCGGCTTCGGCGGCTACCCCTCCGTGCCGACGCTCGTCGCCGCGTCGCGCATGGGCATCCCGACACTCGTCCACGAGCAGAACGCGGTGCTGGGCAGGGCCAACCGCCTGCTTGGCCGCTTCGTGGCGCGCATCGCGACCTCCTTCCCGTCGACCGACCGCATGCCCGCCGCGGTCCACGCCAGCCTCGTCGGCAACCCGGTGCGCGAGCCGATCCGCGCCCTGCGCGCCGCGCCCTACGACGCCGCGCCGCGCGACGGCCGCTTCCGCCTCCTCGTCCTCGGCGGCAGCCAGGGCGCGCGCGTCTTCTCCGACCTCGTCCCGGTCGCGGCGGCCGCCCTGCCCGGGCGGCTGCGCGCGCGGATCGCCATCGCGCAGCAGGCGCGCGCCGAGGACGCCGAGCGCGCGCGCGCGGCCTATCTCGCCGCCGGCGTCGAGGCCGAGGTGGCGCCCTTCTTCGCCGATGTCGGCCATCGCATCGCGGCCAGCCAGCTGGTCCTGTGCCGCTCCGGCGCGTCTACCTGCGCGGAGCTCGCCTGCATCGGCAGGCCCGCG
>VGDA01000341.1 GCA_016869915.1 Alphaproteobacteria bacterium | reverse complement strand
CACTCGAAATCCGTCAGATCGTAGCGCGCCATGATCCATCTCCCTTTCGGGAGCTTGAATCAGTATTCGCGCAAAACCGCCATCCTTTTATGAGTTTGCGGCCTAGCAAGCCGGGGCGCCTGCGTCAGCGTCCCCGCGCGAGGTAGCGGAAGAGCAGCGGCGCGCAGAGCACGACGATGACGATCCGCACGATGTGGTGGGTCGCCACGAAGGCCGCGTCGGCCGCGAGCGCGATGGCGACGAGGCTCATCTCGGCGAGGCCGCCCGGCGCGAAGCCCAGCAGGATCGACGGCACGGACACGTCGGCGACCCGAGAGAGGGCGAGGCTGGTCGCCACTGTGACCGCGATCATCATCGAGCCGACCACGCAGGCATGGGCGATGGTCCGGCCGGCCGCCATGGGCGAGAAGCCGACGAAGCGGCAGCCGAGCGTCGACCCGATGACGACCTGCGCGGCGAAGATCACGAGGGTCGGCGGCGCGGATTCCGTGACGCCCGCGAGATGCACCGCGGCCGAGAGGAACATCGGCCCGATCACCGTTGCCGCGGGCATGCGCAGCTTCGCCGCGACGATCGTGCCGACCGCGGCGCAGGCGGCGAGGATCGCGTAGTCCTCGAGCCCGACGGAAAGCAGATCGACATGGCCGCGCCCAGCCGCCGGCGCGGCGAGAGCGTCGTGGAAGCGGAACCAGAAGGGTATGGCGAAGACGGTGATGAAGACGCGCGTCGCGTGGACGAGGGAGATCGTGCGCTCGTCGCCGCCGAGCTGCGCGCCCACCAAGGTCATCTCGTTGAGGCCGCCGGGAGAGGCCGAGAAGAAGGCGGTCACGCGGTCGAAGCGCGCGACGCGCGCGAAATACGCCCAGCCGAGCCCGCCCGAGGCGAGCGCCCAGCCGAAGAGCGCGGCGATGGTGATCCACCACTCCGCCATCTGCGCGACGACCGCCGGCGTGAAGCTCGCCCCGAGCATCACGCCGAGCACGGTCACGCATCCGCCGCGCAGCCAGCTCGGCATCGACAGCGGTATCCCCGCCATCGCCGCGACCGTCGTCGACGTCATCGCGCCGAGCATCCAGGGCAGCGGCAGGCCAAGCCACGCGAAGACCGCGCCGCCGGCCGTGCCGATCGCGATCGCGGAGAGGAAGGGGGCCGCGCGGAAGCCGTCCGCGTCCCCGGCGTCCCGGGCGTCCGACATTCAGTCCACGAAGCGGCCGAGGCGCACGGCGGTCTGGCCGGGCCTGAGGCGGCGGGAGGGCATGATGAGCACGCAGCGGTCGTGCGGCGTGGCGATGGGCATGCCGCCGTCGTGGGCGATGACGGTGCCGGCCCGCTCGACGACCTCCATGCCCCGGTAGTCCGAGGCGAAGGCGAAGCCGCCGGTGCGCACGGTGACCGCGTCCGTGACCTCGATGACGCGCGCGGGCGGGCGCGGCGCGCGGGGAAGATGCGTCGCGGCGTCGCCGGGGTCGATCGTTCGCAGGTCGACGAGGACGCGCAGCATGGTCTCGATCGCGACGTCGGCCGACGCGCGCTCCCAGTGCTGCCCGCACTCGACGAGCAGGGCGTTGCGCGGGCTCGCGGGGTCGCCGAAGGCGCCGTAGTCGCGCATGCGCGTGCCTGCGGCGTGGCCCGCGTCGGCCACGATCATCCCGGGGAAGCCCACGCGGCGCGCCCAGGTCCGGCCCTTGGCCAGCGGCCCGCACAGCATCAGCGGCGCGGTGGGGTGCTGCATCGAGTGGATGTCGAGGAGATAGTCGGCCGCGTCGACGACGGGACGCAGCGCGCGCGCGCGCCGCGTCTCGACGCTGTCGCGGCTGCCGTCGAGGACGTCGAGGCCCCACACACGGTTGAAGTCCTCGTCGACGAAGCGCGAGGCGACGGGGTCCGCCGGATCGAAGCGCGAGAAGGCCGCGACGTTGCAGAAGGCGAGGGTGAGCGTGCCGCGGCGCGGCTCGATGCGACGGCGCAACAGCCAGTCGAGGGCGATGGCGCCGCAGAGCTCGTTGCCATGCACGAGCGCCGCCAGCAGGACATGCGGCCCGGGCTCGGTTGAGGCGAAGCGCAGCACATGGTCGATGCCCGTGTTGCCGGCGCGCCAGGCCGAGATGTCGGGCGGTGCGAGCTCGAGCGGATAGGCGTCGCTCCCCATCGTCGCGGCGCTCATGCGCGCCGCGCGACGCTGTCGAGGACGCGCGAGAGGAAGTCCTCGCACAGGGCGACCTGCTCGAGCGCGATGAATTCGTTGGGCTTGTGGGCCTGGTCGATGTTGCCGGGCCCGCAGACGATGGTCGGGATGCCCGCCGCCTCGAACAGGCCCGCCTCGGTGCCGAAGGCGACCTTGGACGTTCCGTTCGCGCCGGTCGCCGCCTTGCAGAGCGTGGTCACCTCGGCGGCCTCGTCGGTCGCGAGGCCGGGGAAGCTGGAGCTTTCCTCGAAGCGGAAGCCGGTGTCGGGGGTCACCGCGTGCATCGCCGGCTCGAGCTCTCGACGCGCGAAGGCGACGGCCTCGGCGAGCAGGGCGCGCGGGTCGTGGGCCGGGAGGTGGCGGAACTCGAACTCGAAGCTGCAGTCCTTCGGCACGATGTTGAGCGCCGTCCCGCCCTGGATCGTCCCCGTGTGCACGGTGGTGAAGGGGATGTCGAACTCGTGGTCGAAGGGGCCGTCGGTCGCGAGCCTGCGTCCCATGCGGTTGAGGCCGGCGATGAACTCCGCCGCGTACTGGATCGCGTTCACGCCGCGCGGCGCCAGCGAGGAATGGCATTCGAAGCCGCGCACATGCGCGCGGATCGACAGCTTGCCCTTGTGCGCGCGGATGACCTTCATCTCCGTCGGCTCGCCGACGATGCAGGCATAGGGGCGAACCGGGCGCCTGGCAACCATGTCGAGCATGCGGCGCACGCCGATGCAGCCGACCTCCTCGTCGTAGGAGAAGGCGAGGTGGACGGGGGTCGCGCGGACCTTCGCCTTGATCTCCGGGACCTTGGCGAGGACGACGGCGACGAAGCTCTTCATGTCGCAGGTCCCGCGGCCGTAGAGGCGCCCGTCCTTCTCGACGACGGAGAACGCGTCGGTGCTCCATTCCTGTCCGTCGATCGGCACGACGTCGGTATGGCCGGACAGCACGAGGCCGGGCCTGTCCTCGGGCCCGATCGTCGCGAAGAGATTCGCCTTCTTCCCCGTCTCGTCGTGCACGAGCTCGCTGCGCACGCCGTGTCCGTCGAGATAGGCGCGGACCCAGTCGACGAGGTGGAGGTTGGGATCGCGGCTCGTCGTGTCGAAGCCGACGAGGCGGCGGACCATCTCGACCGAGGCGGCGCTTGGCGTCTTCATGGGCTGTCCGGATGCTCCGGGATGGCGGGAACGGAAGGCCGTACTATACAGCGCCGACCTGCATGTCTTCGACCGCCTCGTGCACGAGGACGCGAAGCAGCGCCTCGTGCTCGCGCGCGACGACGCGTGGCGGGGCCGGCCGACGCCACGGGCGCGGGTCGAGATGCGCATCCTGCCCGGCGACGCCTCGCGCCTCGCGAAGCCGCTCGCCTCCGATCGCGAGGCCGGCCCCTTGCCGCCAGCCCGCTCCGAGACCTGCGCGCCCGCCGGGCCCCGTCCCGCGAGGGCAGGGCCGACCACCAGGCGCCCGCGCGGGGCATGTGCTTGCGAAGCCGCGGGCAAGATGCCATAGGCTTCGACCCGACAGGTTCCTGTCGCGGTCCAGGCCGCGAACACGGGGCCGCGCACAGGAGAGGTAGGGACATGGTTTCGCGTGCTTCGCGCGCCGGATTGGCGCTTGCCCTCGTCCTCGGCCTCGCGACGGCGCAGGCCGCGCGGGCGCAGGACCTCGTGATCGGCGTGCAGTCTGGCGCCACGTCGATCGACCCGCATTTCCACGCGCTGGCGCCGAACGCGGCCGTGCGCGACCACCTCTTCGACCGCCTCGTCCACCAGGACGAGAAGCAGCGGTTGATCCCCGGCCTCGCCACCGCCTGGCGCACGATCGACGACCTGACCTGGGAGTTCACGCTGCGCAAGGGCGTGAGGTTCAACGACGGCAGCGAGTTCGGCCCCGAGGACGTGATCGCGACCTTCAGGCGCGTCCCATGGGTCCCGAACTCCCCGTCCTCCTACGCCGCTTTCGTGCGCCCCGTGGTGAACATCGAGGTGGTGGACCCGCACACGCTGCGCATGCGCACCGCCGCGCCGGCGCCGCTGCTGCCGACCATGCTCTCGGCCGTCGGCATCGTGAGCCGCAAGGCGGTCGAGGCGCCGACGGCGGACTTCAATTCCGGCAAGGCCGCGAGCGGCACGGGCCCGTTCCGCTTCGCCGAATTC
>VGDA01000340.1 GCA_016869915.1 Alphaproteobacteria bacterium | reverse complement strand
GTCGCCGGGCCGCGGCGGGGCGCGCAGCACCCGCGGTGTCCGGCCGGCGCGCCGCGCCATCGCCTCGAGCAGCCCCTGCAGCGTCGTCGCGCGGCCGGTGCAGACGTTGAAGGCGTCGAAGCGCGGCGCGCGCGCCGCGCCGACTCCGGCGGCCTGCGCGGCGAGGCGCTCGCCCGCCAGCTTTTCGGCGCCGTAGCCGGAGATCGGCCGCGTCTCGCTCTCCTCGCGCACGACGCCCGGCGCGGCGCCGGGCCGCCGCGCGGCGGCGATGGCGTTGCGCGCACCGCCCAAGTTGACCGCGCGGGCGCGCTCCGGCTCGGCGAGGCAGCGCGGCACCGAGGCGATCGCCGCGAGGTGGAAGATGCCGTCGCAGGACCGCGCCGCGGCCGCGAGGTCCGCGGCGTCCGCCATGTCGCCCACGCGCAGCTGCGCCCATGGATCGAGCCCGGCGCGCCGCGCACGCCCTTCCGCCCGCGCGAGGCCCCCGGCCTCGTCGAGTTCGTGCTGCCGACGCTGGCCCTGGCGGGGCGCGCCCTGCCCGCGGGCGGTGGCGGCTTCTTCCGCCTGCTGCCCTACGCCGCGTCGCGCTGGGCCATCGCGCGCGTCAACCGCGCGGAGGGCCGCCCCTGCATCTTCTACCTGCATCCATGGGAAATCGACCCAGGCCAGCCGCGCCTGGGCGGGCTGGGCGCGAGCAGCAGGCTGCGCCACTACCTGAACCTCGGGCGCACCGCCGCGCGGCTGCGATGGCTGCTGCGCGACTTCGCATGGGACCGCGTCGACGCGGTCCACGCCGATGCGATCGCCGCGCCGGGAGCGCTGCCGGCCTGGTCGCCCGGCGACGATGCGCCATCGGCGGATCCGGCAACGCGCTGACCGACGCGCGCGCGATGCGCGTGCCGGCGGTCTTTGCGGAGGGAATGGTGGGCGCTACAGGGATTGAACCTGTGACCCCTTCCATGTCAAGGAAGTGCTCTCCCGCTGAGCTAAGCGCCCGCAAAAGCGGGGCGGACTATAGCCACGGGCGACCCGAAATCAAGCATCGTTCCCGGACGCGCGGCGCGCCGGGTGACAAGCCGGGGCAGCGCAGGCTAGATCCGTCCGGTCACCAGGCGACGCGACATGGATGCCGGCCCCGCCATCGACCCGCTCGACCCGCCCTTCGTCGTGAGGCTGCCCGCGGCCGCCATGGCGCCGGTCGTCTTCGCCTCGCCGCATTCGGGCCGGGTCTATCCCGAGGCGTTCCTGCGCGCGTCGCGCATCGACGCGCTCGGCCTGCGCAGCTCGGAGGACGCGTTCATCGACGAGCTCTTCGCCGACGCGCCGGGTCTCGGGATGCCGCTGATCGGGGCCCGCTTCCCGCGCGCCTATGTCGACGCCAATCGCGGCCCCTGGGAGCTCGATCCCGGCATGTTCGCCGACCGCCTGCCGGACTGGGTCGAGGCCGACAGCCCGCGCGCCGCGGCCGGCCTCGGCACGATCGCGCGCGTGGTCTCCGACGGCGAGGAGATCTATGCCGGCAAGCTGCGCTTCGCCGAGGCGCGCAGCCGCATCGAGGCGCTGCACCTCCCCTACCATCGGCGCCTCGACGCGCTCGTCGAGGAGGCGCAGGCCGGCTGGGGCGTGTCGCTGCTCGTCGACTGCCACTCGATGCCCTCCTCCGCCGCGCCCGCGCCCGCGGGGCTCGGCGGCGCGCGCGCCGGCTTCGTGATCGGCGACCGCCATGGCAGCGCCTGCGACGCCGGCATCGTCGCGGTGGTCGAGGACGCGCTGCGCGCGCGCGGCCATCGCGTGACGCGCAACGATCCCTATGCCGGCGGCTTCACCACGCGGCGCCATGGCCGCCCGGCCGCGCGACGCCACGCGCTGCAGGTGGAGGTCAACCGCGCCCTCTACATGGACGAGGCGCGGCTCGAGCCGCTGCCCTGCTTCGCGGCGCTGCGCGACGACCTGCGCCACGCGATGGAGGCGCTGCGCGACCACATGCGCGGCGCGGCCGCGACCACGGGGGACGGGGCATGAAGCTCAATCTCGGCTGCGGCTCGAACCGCAAGGACGGCTACGTCAACGTCGACCGCGAGGCGGTGCTCGCGCCCGACCTCGTCGTCGACCTCGAGGCCTTCCCCTGGCCCTGGCCCGGCGACAGCGTCGACGAGGTGCTGATGCACCACGTGCTCGAGCATCTCGGCCGCGACACGGCGACCTATCTCGGCATCATGCGCGAGCTGTACCGCGTCTGCCGCCACGACGCGCGGGTGCGCATCGTGGTGCCGCATCCGCGCCACGACCTCTTCCTCAACGACCCGACGCATGTGCGGCCGGTGACGCCCGAGAGCCTCGAGCTCTTCAGCAAGGCGCGCAACCGCAAGTGGGCGGCGGAGGGCGCCGCCAACTCGCAGCTCGCGCTCTTCCTCGACGTCGACTTCGAGGTCGTCTCCGCCAACATCCTGCCCTCGGAGCCGTGGCGCACGCGCTACGCGCGGCGCGAGATCGACGCCAAGGCCCTGTCCGAGGCCGCGCGCCAGTTCAACAACGTGATCGAGGAGACCACGATCGTCCTGCGCGCGGTGAAGGCCGCGCCGGGATGAGCGCGCCGGCCGGGCCGGGCGCCGGCGGAGCGCCGCCGCGCGCGGCCCTCCTCGCCGCAGCCATGGAACGCCACCGGCGCGGCGCGCTCGACGAGGCGGCGGGGCTCTATCGCCGCGTGCTGGCGCTCGACCCGCGCGACTTCGACGCGCTGCACATGCTGGGCGTCGTCGCCGCCCAGGGCGGCGCGCATGGCGACGCCATCGCGCTGCTCTCCTCCGCCGCGGCGGAGCGCCCGTCGAGCGCGCGGGCGCGCTTCAACCTAGCCGGCGCGCTGATGGGCGCCGGCCGCCTGCGCGAGGCGATCGCCGCCCTCGACGAGGCGATCGCGATCGATCCCGCCCATGCCGCCGCCTGGAGCAATCGCGGCATCTGCCTCATGCGCCTCAACGAGGCCGAGGAGGCCGGGCGCAGCCATGCCCGCGCCGCGGCGCTCGAGCCGCACGCGCCAGAGCCGCGCTTCAACCGCTCTCAGGCGCTGCTGGTCGCGGGGCGGCTCGCCGAGGCCTGGCCGGACTACGAGGCGCGGCTGCGCACGGCCGAGCTCGCGCCCTTCGCGCGCCATGGCGACGTCGCGCGCTGGGATGGCGGCCCCTGCGAAGGCCGGCGCATCCTGCTGCATGCCGAGCAGGGCATGGGCGACACGATCCATTTCGCGCGCTACGCGCCGCTCGTCGCGCGGCGCGGCGCGCAGGTGGTGCTCGAGGTCCAGGCGCCGCTCGCGTCGCTGCTCGCGCGCGTCGACGGCGTCGCCGAGGTCGTCGCGCAGGATGCGCGCCGTCCGCCCGTCGACCTCGCCTGCCCGCTGCCGAGCCTGCCGCTCGCCTTCGCGACCACGCTCGCCACGATCCCCGCGCCGGGCGGCTATCTCCCGGTCGATCCCGCGCGCCTCGCGTCCTGGCGCGAGCGCCTCGGCCCGCGCCGCGGCCCGCGCGTCGCGCTCGCCTGGCGCGGCAGCGCCGCGCATCGCAACGACGCCAACCGATCGATCGGGCTCGCGCGCCTCGCGCCCCACCTGCCGCCCGGCATCGAGGTCCTGTCGCTGCAGAAGGAGATCGGCGCGGAGGACGCGGCGGCGCTGCGCGCGATCCCCGGCGCGCGCGACCTGAGCGCGGAGCTCCGCGACTTCGACGACAGCGCCGCGCTCTGCGCCCTCGCCGACCGCGTGGCCTGCGTCGACACCAGCCTCGCGCATCTCGCCGGCGCGCTCGGCCGGCCCGTCGACGTGCTGCTGCCCTTCGCGCCGGACTGGCGCTGGCTGCTCGGGCGGGGCGACAGCCCGTGGTACGCGAGCGCGACGCTGCACCGCCAGGACGCGCCGGGCGACTGGTCGGCGGCGCTCGCCTCGCTCGCGCGAAGCCTCGCCGCGCTGGCGCGCGACGCCGGCTGATCGTGCGCTGGCCTCAGTGGCCGGAGAGCACCAGCAGCTTGACTGGCATGACGACGACCTGCATGCGCAGCAGGATCGCGTGGACCAGCCCGACGGCGTCGACCGCATGCAGCGCCAGGCGCTTCAGCGTTCCGGTCTCCTTCGCCGCGATCACGTCGTGGTTGCTCGAATAGGCGTTGACGACGCAGCTGCTGCCGCGCGGCACGTCGTCGAGGCCGCCGGCGTAGAGCGGCTCGAGGAAGACGAGCACCGTGCCGGGCCGCGCCGACTGCGTGGCGTCGACCAGGACCTCGGAGGCGCGGAACTGCCCGGCGGCGATGAACTCCTGCACGTGCACGACGACCAGCAGGATCACCGCGAAGGGC
>VGDA01000339.1 GCA_016869915.1 Alphaproteobacteria bacterium | reverse complement strand
CGACCGGCAGCGCGGGAATGGCGCCGGCATGCGTCGCGAGCGCGTCGAGCACCCGGTCGACGAGGTCATGGCGCAGGAAAGGTCGCGCCGCGTCGTGCACGAGCACGATGTCGGGCGCGAGGCCAGAGAGGGCCTCGAGGCCGGCGCGCACGGAATCCTGGCGCGTCGCGCCGCCCGGGACCGGCTCGAGGAGCCGCCCGCGCAGCCCCTGCGTGGCGGATTCGTAGGCGCGCCTGTCGTCGGGATGGAAGACCACGACGATGTCGCGGACGCGCGGATGCGAGGCGAAGGCGCGCAGCGTGCGCGTGAGCACGGGCACGGCGCCGATATGCTGGTACTGCTTCGCCACGCCATCGGCCTGGCGTGCGCGCGTCCCGCGCCCCGCCGCGACGACGATGCACGCGACCTTCGGTTCTTCCGGACCCACCACGCTGCTCCCTGCACCGCTTTCGAGACCTTAGCGTCGGTGCATGGGGCTGGTAATACCGTCCATGGGGCTGTCTTCCAATTGTCATGAAGGCCGCGATCCGCGCCGATTGACGTTTCGCGCGGCCGGGGATACCTCCTTCGCATCGACACGGGGTGCCTTGTCGCTTGGCGGCATGGCTGAGATTACACCCGCAGAACCTGATCTGGGTCATTCCAGCGGAGGGAGTCGCGATGCCTAGAGCCATCCACCCGTCGCCTGCCCTCGCGCGCATCGGCGCGACCTTGGCCCTGCTCGTGTCGCTCCTCTCCTGCCCGCCAGCCCGCGCGGTCGAGCTCGTCTTCAACTACCCGATCGCGGTCGGCGGACCGATCGCGCGCCTCGTCGACGAGATGGCGGCGGAGTTCGAGCGCGAGAACCCCGGCATCCGCGTCAAGCCGGTGCATTCGGGCTCCTACAACGAAACCCTGACGAAGAGCCTGACCGCGCTTCGCGCCGGCCAGGGCCCGCATCTCGCGGTGCTTCTGGCGAGCGATGTCTTTTCCCTCGTCGACGAGGACGCGATCGTCGCGATCGAGGACCTCCTGCGCACCGACGAAGACCGCGCATGGATGCAGGAATTCGTTCCCGCCCTGATGTCCAACAGCCGCGTCGCCGGGAAGACGTGGAGCGTGCCGTTCCAGCGCTCCACGGTCGTCCTCTACTGGAACAAGGACGCATTCAGGCAGGCCGGGCTCGACCCCGAGGCACCGCCAGCGACCTGGGACGAGATGGTCGAGGCCGCGCGCCGCCTCGTGCTGCGCGACGCTGCGGGTCGCGTCCAGCGCTGGGGCATCCAGGTGCCGTCCTCCGCGTTTCCCTACGCGCTCCTCCAGTGCTTCGCCGAGCAGGCCGGCGCGCGCCTCGCGGACGAGGACGGTCTGCGGACCCATCTCGACACCCCCGAGGCCATCCGGGCGCTGCAGTTCTGGGTCGATCTCTCGCGGCGCCATGGCGTGCATCCCCCGGGCATCGTGGACTGGGGCACCGCGCCTGCGGATTTCCTGCTCGGCAAGGTCGCCATGACGTGGGTCACGACGGGCAACCTCGCCCACATCCAGGCCAATGCGCGCTTCCCGTTCGGCGTCGCCATGCTGCCCGCCGACCTGCGCCGCGGCTCGGTGCCGGGCGGCGGCAACCTCTATGTCTTCCGCGGCGCCAGCCCGCGCGAGCAGGAGGCCGCGCTGCGCTTCGCGCGCTTCCTCACGGCGCCCGAGCGCGCCGCGCAATGGAGCATCGACACCGGCTACATCGCCGTCTCCGATGTCGCTTGGCGCACCGCTCGGATGCGTTCCCACCTGGCGGCCAATCCGTCCGCCGGCGTGGCGCGCGACCAGTTGCAGCACGTGCGGGCAGAGTTTTCGACCCATGACAACCAGCGAGTCGCCAAGGCGTTCAACGACGCGATCCAGTCGGCGCTGACCGGCGCGCGCTCACCGGCGGACGCGCTCGCCGCGGCGCAGCGCGAGGCCGAGCGACTGCTGCGGCCACATCGCCGATGAGCGCCCCGACCGCCATCGGCCCGCGCTTCGATGCCGCGGCCGCCGCGCGCGTCCTGTCGGACGTCCGGCGAAAGAGGCCGCTCGTCCACAACATCGCGAACCAGGTGGCGATGGAAACGACGTGCGACATGCTGCTCGCAGTCGGCGCGTCGCCGGCCGCCGTCGTGGCACCCGAGGAGGCCGCCGAGTTCGCGCGCGGCGCCGATGCCCTCGCCGCGAATATCGGCACGCTGACGCGCGAGCGGCTGCAGGCGCTGCGCGGCGCGGCCGGTGCCATGCGCACCGCGGGCAGGCCCTGGGTGCTCGACCCGGTCGGCCTCGGCGGCTCCGCGCATCGCCGCGTGGCGGCGCGCGAGCTTCTCGCGATGCGGCCGACCGTGCTCCGCGCGAACGCGGGCGAGGTCGCGCTCCTCGCGGGCGCCTACGCCTCGGCGCTGCGCGGCGTCGATGCCGCCATATCGACCGACGCCATGGCGTCGACCGCCGCCGACCTGGCGCGCGATGCGGGCGTCGTGGTGGCCATGACCGGCGAGGTCGACGTCGTCGCGAGCGGCACCGGGACGACGCGGCTCGTCGGCGGCCACGAGCTGATGGCGCGCGTGACCGGCATGGGCTGCGGCGCCACGGCGCTCGTCGCCGCCGCACTGGCCGTCGAGCCCGACGCGCGCATCGCCTCGCTGGCCGCACTCGCCTGGCTCGCCGTCGCCGGCGAAGCCGCCGCGGCGCGCGGCGACGGGCCTGGCAGCTTCCGGGTCGCCCTGCTCGACGCCCTTCACGGCCTCGATGCTGCGAACCTCGCCGCGCGCGCATGGAGAGCCGCATGAGGCCGCCCTTCGATCTTTCTCTCTATCTCGTCACCGACCGCGCGATGACGGCCTCCCGCGGCCTCGTCGAGACCGTGCGCGCCGCGGCCGCGGGCGGCGCCACCATGGTCCAGCTGCGCGACAAGGAAGCCGGCGACGCCGAACTCGCCGCGCTCGCCCGCGCCCTCGTCGGGGCACTCGCCGGCACCGCGCTGCGCGTCATCGTCAACGACCGAGCCGACATCGCCGCGGCCGCCGGCGCCCATGGCGTCCATCTCGGGCAGGACGACGGCGATCCGGCGCGCGCCCGCGCGTTGCTCGGCCCCGGCGCGATCATCGGCCAGTCGGCCGGCGACCCCGGCGAGCTGGCCCGCGTGGATCCAGGCCTCGTCGACTATGTCGGCATCGGGCCGTTCGCCTCCACCGCGACCAAGGGCGACGCGGGCGCGCCGCTCGGCGCCTCGGGTTTCGCGCGGCTGCGCGCGGCGACATCGCTTCCCGCGGTGGCCATCGGCGGCATCGGCCCCGCGAACGCGGCGCAGGCGATCGCCGCAGGCGCCAACGGCGTGGCGGTGGTCAGCGCCATCTGCGCGGCATCGGACCCCGAGGCGGCCGCGCGCGCGCTGCGCGCCATCGTCCGGGCTGGCGCGCGATGATCCCCAACGTCCTCGCCATCGCCGGCGTCGACCCCTCGGGCGGAGCCGGCATCCTCGCTGACCTCAAGGCGTTCTCCGCCCTGGGCGCCTACGGCACCGGCGTCGTCGCCGCGCTCACCGCGCAGAACACGCGGCGCGTCGACGCGGTGCAGATGGTCGCGCCGTCCTTCGTCGCGGCACAGATCGACACGCTGCTCGCCGACGTGCGGATCGACGCCGTGAAGATAGGCATGCTCGGCAGCCCGCAGGTCGTCGAGGCCGTCGCGGGACGGCTCGCGGCGCATGGCGTGCGAAGGATCGTGCTCGATCCGGTGATGGTCGCGAAGAGCGGCGATCGCCTCCTCGCGGCGGAGGCGGTCGATGCGCTGCGCCGCCTGCTCGTGCCGATGGCGAGCGTCCTCACGCCGAACCTGCCGGAGGCCGCGGACCTGCTCGGCGAGGCCGAGGCCGGCGACGTCGCGGCGATGCGTTCGATGGCGCGGCGCCTGCGCGCGCTCGGCCCGGCGATCGTCGTCCTGAAGGGCGGGCATCTCCCCGGCGACACCTGCACCGACATCGTCGAGGACGGGTCGCGCCGGATCGAGCTGGCGTCACGGCGCATCGCGACGCGCAACACGCACGGCACGGGCTGCACGCTCTCCGCGGCGATCGCCGCTCTGCTGCCGCGCCACGCCGACCCGTTCGACGCGATCCGCGAGGCGCGCGCCTACCTGGCCGCCGCGCTCGCCGCCGCCGACGAACTGCGGGTCGGCTCGGGCGACGGGCATGGGCCGGTCCATCACTTCCACGCCCTATGGCCAGCGTCGCGCTCCGCCGACTGAGCCGCGCGGCGATCACGCTCGCGGGCCTCCTCGTGGCCTGGGACGCGCTGGTGCTCGCGCTGGCCCTGCCGCCCTTCATGCTTCCCCGGCCCTGGCAGGTCGCGCGGACCATCGTCGAGCGCGCGGATTTCC
>VGDA01000338.1 GCA_016869915.1 Alphaproteobacteria bacterium | reverse complement strand
CCAACACCTTCCTCGCGACCAAGATCACGTTCATCAACGAGATCGCGGACCTCTGCGAGAAGGTGGGCGCGGACGTGCACGACGTCGCCAAGGGCATCGGGCTCGACGGCCGCATCGGGCGCAAGTTCCTGCATCCCGGCCCTGGCTATGGCGGCTCCTGCTTCCCCAAGGACACGCTGGCGCTGGTGAAGACCGCGCAGGACCATGGCAGCCCGCTTCGCATCGTCGAGACCGTCGTCGACATCAACGACCGGCGTAAGACCGCCATGGCGGCGCGCATCGTCGAGGCCTGCGGCGGATCGGTCGCGGGCAAGACCATCGCGGTGCTGGGCCTCACCTTCAAGCCGAACACCGACGACATGCGCGATGCACCGAGCCTGGTCATCGTGCCGGCGCTGCAGCAGGCCGGGGCGCGCATCCGCGCCTACGATCCCGAGGGCATGAAGGGCGAGGCCCGCCACCTGCTCCCGGGCATCGAGTTCTGCGACAGCGCCGCCGACGCGATGCAGGGCGCGGACGCCATGGCGCTGCTCACGGAGTGGAACGAGTTCCGCGCGCTCGACCCGGCGCGCATCCGCCAGCTGCTCAAGTCGCCGGTCGTCGTCGACCTGCGCAACGTCTACTCCCCCGCGGACATGCTGGCCGCGGGCATCCGCTACCGCTCGATCGGGCGCCCCACCACGGCGCGCGGCGCGGGCGCCGACTGAAGGATCCCCATCCATGGCGCTTCCGTCTTCGCACCGCTTCGATCCCAGCGTCCTGCGCGAGTACGACATCCGCGGCATCGTCGGCAGGACCCTCGGCGAGGCGGACGCGCGCGCCGTCGGGCTCGGATTCGGCACCGCCGTGGTCGAGAAGGGCGGGCGCCGGGTCGCCGCGGCGCGCGACGGCCGGCTCCACTCGCCGGCCATGCAGGCCGCGCTCATCGAGGGGCTGGCGGCCGCGGGCCTCGAGGTCGTCGATGTCGGGCTCGGCCCGACGCCGATGCTCTACTTCGCCGCCCACACGCTCGACGTCGATGCCGGGATCCAGGTGACGGGCTCCCACAACCCGTCCGAGTACAACGGCTTCAAGATGGTGATCGGCGGCAGGAGCTTCTGGGGCGACGACATACGCCGCCTCGGTGCGCGGGCGGAGGCCGGTGACTGGCGCCGCGGAGGCGTCGTCGGCGGCGTCGTCGCGCGCGACGTGCGCGAGGCCTATGTCCGGAGGCTGCTCGCCGACTACCGGCCCGGCCGGGACCTCAAGGTCGTCTGGGACGCGGGGAATGGCGCCGGCGGCGAGGTCATGCAGGCGCTCACGGCGCGCCTTCCCGGGCGCCACGTGCTCCTGAACGACCGCATCGACGGCACCTTCCCGGCGCACCATCCCGATCCGACGGTGGCGAAGAACCTCGTCCAGCTGCAGGAGGCGGTGCTGCGCGAGAAGGCGGACCTCGGCATCGCCTTCGACGGCGATGCCGACCGCATCGGCGTCGTCGACGGGCGCGCGCGCATCCTCTGGGGCGACCAGCTGATGGCGATCTACGCGCGCGAGATCCTGGAGGAGAAGCCCGGCTCGACGATCATCGCCGACGTCAAGGCGAGCCAGGCCCTGTTCGACGAGATCGCGAGGCTGGGCGGCAAGCCGCTGATGTGGCGGACCGGGCACTCGATCATCAAGACCAAGATGCGCGAGACCGCGGCGCCGCTCGCCGGCGAGATGTCCGGTCACATCTTCTTCGCGGATCGCTGGTACGGGTTCGACGACGCGCTCTACGCCGCCGTGCGCATCCTCTCGATCGTGGCCCGCTCGCCCAAGGACCTCGCCGGGCTGCGCGACGAGCTGCCCGAAGTCCTCAACACGCCCGAGTTGCGTTTTCCCGTGGATGAGGCCCGGAAATTCGCTATCGTTTCCGAGGTGCGCGACCGCCTCGGTCGCGCGGGAGCGCGGATGAGCGACGTGGACGGAGTGCGCGTGACGACGGACGACGGCTGGTGGCTCCTGCGCGCCTCCAACACGCAGGACGTGCTGGTCGCGCGCTGCGAGGCGCGGGACGAGGCCGGGTTGTCGCGGCTGAAGGGCGCCCTGGTCCAGGAACTGTCGCGCAGCGGCGTGCAGCCGCCGTCCGACTTGTGAAGCCGTGCGGTTCTTCTTCTACGGAACGCTGATAGACCCGGACGTGCGCCGGATCGTGCTCGGTGGGGCCGCCACCGGGACGATCCACCTCCGCGAAGCCATGCTTCCCGACTGGGAGCGCCGCGCCGCGCGCGGGGTGAGCTACCCGATCATCGTCCCGAAGCGCGGATCGCGCGTCGAGGGGATGCTGGTCAGCGGCCTCGACACCGATGCCCGTCGCGCACTCGTCGGCTTCGAGGGCAACCAGTACACGCTGATGCGCGCGAGCGTCTTCGTCTCGAACGGGACGAGGGAGGTGGTGCTCTTCGTGCCCGCCCCCGGCGGCTCGCTCAGGGCCGAGGCGCATGAATGGAGCTATGCGCAGTGGTGCGCGACGGAGAAGCAGGCCTTCATCAAGGAACTGCTCGAGGCGCCCAAGGCCCAGCCGAAGGTCGCGCCTAGCGCCGGGCCGGCACCCGTGGCCCCGGCGCGGAATCCAGCTTCCCAGCCCGCGCCGCCGCGCTCGCCGATGGGCGCCCTGCCCTCCGAGATCCTGGCCCTGCTCGAGCGGCATCACCTCTGGCTCACCTCGCACGGCGTCAGCGGCGCGCAGGCCAACCTCTCCGACAAGGACTATCGCGGCGTCGACTTCGGCGGCCAGGACCTGAGCGGCGCCAACTTCTCCCGCTGCAACCTGACCGGCGCGAAGTTCGCCAAGTCGCGCCTGGAGATGTCCAGCTTCGAGGGCGCCATCCTTCGCGGCGCCGACTTCGCTGGCGCCAACCTCGACGGCTGCATGCTGGCCTACGCGGACCTGTCCGACGCGGATCTCGGGAACGCGACGCTGCGCCCCGTCGATATCCTCCGCCCGGACGGCACGCCGAGCGGGCGAAGATGGCCCGCCAACCTGTCGCGCGCGACGCTGGTGCGGGCGCGCTTCTTCTGCGCCGACCTCACCGGCGCGAACCTCCGCAGCGTCGACCTGACCGGCGCGGACCTGTCGGGCGCCCAGCTCGAGGGCACGAACATGGCCGACGCCGTGACCGACGGCGCGACGCTGCCGAGGCAAACGGACGGTTGAGCGCGTTCAGCCGGGGGAGTGCGCCTCGGCGACCGATGGCGCGCCCGCGCCCGGCTGGACGACGAGGCAGGTCTGGCCCTGCCGCTTGAGCACCCGGCAGGCATCCTTGGCGGCCTTCGGCGAGAGCCCCGTCAGCCGCGCGCGCAGAAGGTTCGCGTCCTTGCCCGGCCCGCCGACGCGCTGCACGTCGACCGCCGCGTGGCGCAGCGGCGTCGGCGCGCTGCGCATCGCGTGCTCGGCGGCGCGGCGCGCCTGCACGACGTCGGCATAGGCGCCGACCTGGACCGCCCAGCCCGGGCGCGCGGCGGCGTCGCGTTCCGGCGCGCCCGCGGCCGCGCGCGGCTCGGGCGCGCTCGGCAGCGGCGAGGAGGATGCGGACGGATGCGACGCCATCTGCGTGCCGACCGAGGCGCCGCGTCGCGCCGCGTCGCGCAGCTCGCCCGGGTCGCGACGAGGGCGCTTCGCGAAGGATGCGTCCATGACCTCGCCCATGCGCTCGTCGCGCCATCCGGAGGACGGACCGCCCATGACCACGCCGATCAGGCGGCGACCGTTGCGCGTCGCCGATGCGGCGAGGTTGAAGCCCGATGCATGGATGTAGCCCGTCTTGAGGCCATCGGCCCCGTCGTACCACTGCATGAAGCGGTTGTGGTTGTGGTGCGTGACGCCCGCATGCGTGAAGTTCGCGGTCGAGAAGAGGTGGTAGTGGTGCGGGAAGCTGCGCACCAGCGCCCGCGAAAGCCTGGCGAGGTCGGCCGCCGTGGAACGCTGCTCCGGATGGGGCAGCCCGGAGGCGTTGCGGAAGGTGGTGCGCGCCATGCCGAGGCGGCGCGCGCGCTGCGTCATCTGCTGGGCGAATTCGGGCTCGCTGCCGGCGAGGTTCTCGGCCGCGACCACGGCCGCGTCGTTGGCCGACTTCGTGATCAGCCCGAGCACGACGTCGCGCACGGAGGCGCTGCGCCCGGCCTGGAGGCCGAGCTTGGTCGGGCTCTGCCCTGCCGCGAAGGCGGAGACCTTCCACTGGGTGTCGAACCCTATGCGCTTGCGGTCGATCGCCTCGAAGATCATGAACAGGGTCATCATCTTGGTCAGCGAGGCGGGGTAGCGCAGGTCGTCGGGGTGCTCGGCGTGCAGGACCTCGCCGGTCGCGGCGTCGACCACGATGGCGGCGTATCGGGGCTTGGGGGCGGGTTTCGCGGCGGCGCCGGCGTCCGCGGCACCAAGCAGGCCGGTG
>VGDA01000337.1 GCA_016869915.1 Alphaproteobacteria bacterium | reverse complement strand
GGTGGTACGCACCATCCTGTCGGGCGCCGACGCGATGTTCTGGCAATGGCTGGCGCTGCTGCGAGAGCAGCTCTCCGCCCTGATCGGCGTGATCCTGCTCGTGCCGACGGCGATCGCGATGGACGGTCGCATGGCCGCGGTGCTCGGCGCGCTAGCGGTCGTCTTCGTCGCGCTGAACGTGGCGGTCGTGCGGCGCACGAGCGCCGGCCAGTCGGCGATCGAGAGCTTCCACAACGACGTCTACAGCCGCATCGGCGACGTCATCGGGAACGTCACGGTGGTGCAGAGCTACACGCGCCTCGCCGCCGAGCGCGCGGCGATGCGCGAGCTGATGGGCCGGCTTCTGCGCGCGCAATACCCCGTGCTGACCTGGTGGGGCGTGCTCACCGTGCTGACGCGCGCGGCCGGCACGATCTCCATGGTGACGGTGTTCGCGCTCGGCGCGGTGCTCGCCGCGCGCGGCGAGGTGACGGTCGGCGAGATCGTGAGCTTTATCTCCTTCGCCGCGCTGCTGATCGCGAAGCTCGACCACCTCTCCGGCTTCGTGATGCGCGTGGCGCAGCAGCTGCCCGCGGCCGGCGGCCTCTTCGCGCTGCTCGACGAGGCGCAGGCGGCGGAGGACCGCCCCGGCGCGCGCGACCTCGGGCGCGTGGCTGGCGAGGTCCGGTATTCCGGCGTCGGCTTCTCCTATCCCGGCTCGGAGCAGGGCGTGCGCGACCTCGACTTCGCGGTGGCCGCGGGCGAGACGGTCGCGCTTGTCGGGCCCACCGGCTCGGGCAAGACGACGACGCTCGGCCTGCTGCAGCGCTTCCGCGCCGCCGATCGCGGCACGATCACGGTCGACGGCGTCGACATCCGCGACGCCACGCTCGACTCCCTGCGCGGCGCGATCGCCGTGGTGTTCCAGGATGGCGGGCTCTTCAACCGCTCGATCGCCGAGAACATCCGCGTCGGCCGTCCCGCGGCGAGCGACGCCGAGGTGGAGCAGGCGGCGCGACTCGCCGAGGCGCACGACTTCATCCTGCGCAAGCCCGGCGGCTATGGCTTCGCGATCGGCGAGGGCGGGGCGTCGCTGTCGGGCGGCGAGCGCCAGCGCATCGCCATCGCGCGCGCGATCCTCAAGGACGCGCCGATCCTGATCCTCGACGAGGCGACCAGCGCGCTCGACGGCGAGACCGAGGGCCGCATCAAGCGCGCGCTCGACCGGTTGCGCGCGGGCCGCACCACCTTCGTCATCGCCCATCGCCTGTCCACCGTCGCCGACGCCGACCGCATCCTCGTGCTCGAGGGCGGGCGGATCGTGGAGCAGGGGCGCTTCGCCGAGCTCGCCGCCGCGGGTGGCCTGTTCTCGCGCCTGCTCGCCGAGGGCGGCTTCGCGCGCCCCGCGGAGGCCGAGGCGTGATCGCGCCACTGGCCGGGTCCGCGCGCGCGGAAGGACTCGCCGCCGCGGCGGGCGCGGTGGCGGCGGGCGCGGCGCTGCTCGCGTGGCCGGCCTTCGCCAACGGCTACCCGCTGATGTTCAGCGATACCGGCGCCTTCCTGCACCAGACGCTCGGGCCGCTGATGATCTGGGACAAGCCCTGGATCTACGGCCCCTTCCTCCATCTCTTCCACTGGCACCTGACGCTCTGGACGCCGCTCGCGGCGCAGGCGCTGGTCCTGTCCCACCTGCTCTGGCTGCTGCAGCGCTGCGTGCTGGGCCGCGCCATCGCGCCCGTTCATGTCGCGCTGTGCGGCCTCGCCGCGCTCCTCACCGCCGCGCCCTTCTCGGTCGCGCTGCTCATGCCCGACGCCTTCGCGCCGGCCACGGTCCTGGCGCTGTCGATGCTGGGCCTCGCGCCGGGCCGGCTCGGTCGCGGCGAGCGGCTCTACCTCTCGGCGCTCGCGACCTTTGCCATCGCCTCGCATCTCTCGCACCTGCCGCTCGCCGCCGCGCTGGTCGCCACGACGCTTGGCGTCGACCTCGCGCTGCGCCGCCGCGTGCAGGCCCATCGCGTCGCGGCACCGCTTCTCGCCGCGCTCGCCCTGCTCGCGGCGACCAACCTCGCGGGCCATGGGCGCGTCGCGATCTCGCCCCATGGCGCGACCTTCATGCTCGCGCGGCTGCAGGACGACGGGCCGGCCACGGCGACGCTGCGCGCGCATTGCCCGCGCGAGGGATGGACGCTCTGCGCCGCGCTCGACCGGCTGCCGATGGACAGCGACGAGTTCCTGTGGTCGCCGGATAGCCCGGTCAACCGCGATGCCTCCGGCGCACCGCGCTTCCTGGGCGGCGCGGCGCTATCGGCCGAGGCCGGCGAGATCGTTTCGACGACCCTGCGCGAGCGGCCGATCGAGGTCGCGGCCGCCATGGCGGGCAACGCGTGGCGGCAGCTCTGGCTCGTCGAGCCGGGCGACACGCTGGGCCCGGAGTGGCTCGGCCAGATCGCGACGCGGCTGCGCGAGGGCTTCGGCGCACGCGAGGCCGCCGCCTTCGAGGCCTCGCTCCAGGCCCGCGGCGAGTTGCGCGAGGCGCTCCTGCCGACGGTCCCGCCGCAGCTTCCCGTGCTCGCGGCCTCCGTCGTCGCGCTCGCCTTCGCCGGCTGGCGCGCGCGGCGCGACGCCGATGCGCGGCGCCCGGCGCTGGCGCTGGCGGTGCTCGTCGCGCTGGCGGCCAATGCCTGCGCGACCGGAGCCCTGTCCAAGCCCCATCATCGCTACCAGGCGCGCATCGCCTGGCTGGCGCCCGTGGCGGCGGCCCTGCTGCTGCTGCCCGCGCCTCCCTCGCGGGCGCGCAGGCAGGCGCCGACGCCAAGGCCGACGCCGTCCCGGCGCGGTTGAAACCACGACCCCCCGAGCCAATTCGAGGCACCCATGGAAGGCATGTTCCAGGACGCGGTAGCGCCCTTCACCCGCTTCATCGAGGCCCACGCCCACTGGGCCGGTCCGGTCGTGTTCGCGATCTGCTTCCTCGAATCGCTCGCGCTGGTCAGCGCGATCATTCCCGCCACCGTGCTGCTGATCGGCATCGGCAGCCTGGCTACGGCGGGCGTGCTCGACCTCTTCACGCTCTCCGCCTGGGGCGCGATCGGCGCGGGCCTCGGCTTCTGGGCGAGCTACGAGGGCGGCAGGCGCTATGCGCGGCAGATCGAGGCGCTGCCCTGGCTCGCGCGCCGGCCCGAGCTGCTGGCGAAGGGCCATGGCTTCTTCGAGCGCTGGGGCGCGATGGCGGTGTTCGTCGGGCGCTTCGTCGGCCCTGCGCGCGTCGTCGTGCCGCTGATCGCCGGGACGATGGGCGTGGAGAGCCGGCGCTTCCACCTCGCCAACTGGGCCTCGGCCGTGGTCTGGGCGCCGCTCCTGCTCGCGCCGACGACCATCGCCGCTCGCCTCACCGCCTGGCTCGAGGGCCTGCCGCCGGAGATGCGCACCACCGTCTCCCTCGCGATCGTCGTCGCGATCGTGCTCGGCCTGCGCGCCCTTCGCAGGCGCGGCTGAAGCATCCGTGGACCGGCTCCGGGGCGGGGATGCCACCGGCGAGGAGATCCTCGCCCGCGATCCGCTGCGCAACATCGTCCTGCTAAAGCATCTCGAGGCCTATCCCCGGCACGCGCGGCTGCACCATGCGCGCGACGGCGACCGGAACGGCTTCCTCGTGCTGCTCGATGCGTCCGCCACGTCGTGGGACCGGCGCGCCTATCCCGCCGCGCGGCACGTGGTGCTGCTGTCGAGCGACGGGCCCGACCTCACGCGGGCGCTGCTCGAGCGCGTGCCGCGCGGCGAGGCGCTGGTCTTCAAGCTTGCGGGCGAGCAGGACCGCGCGGTGGTCGCGCGGGAATTTGCCCTTCGGCGCACGATGTGCGTGGTCTCCTTCACCGCGCCGCCGGCGGAGCTTGCGCTATTGCCGCCGGAGCCTGGCGTGCGCGTCTCGCGCGATCCGGGCGAGGCGGCCTTCGCGCTCTTCGCCGCGCAGGACCATGCGCGCGACTGGCTCGAGCCGATGCTGGGCGACAGGAGCGCCTTCGCCAGCATCGCCGGCCCGGAGGAGGCGCCGCTCGCCACCTGCTTCGCCTTCGCGAATTGCGGCCCGGTCTGGGAGGTGGGCGGCGTCTTCACGCCCGAGGCCGCGCGCCGCCGCGGCCATGGCGCGCGCGCCGTGCGCGCCGCGCTGCGCGAGCTCGGGCTACGCGGCCTTTTCCCGCGCTACCAGGTGCACGAGGACAACGCGCCCTCGATCCGCCTCGCGGAATCGACGGGGCTGCGGCCCTTCCTGCACCTCGTGCACTACATGCACGAGCCTTGAGGCGATCCAGCGTGACTTTTCCGGGCGATCACGCCTCGCGGGCCTTCCTCGGCAGCAGGCAAGCACGCATGCCTCGCTGCCGGTGACGCATGACCGGAACCGGCCCTCCCACGGCGTTCCGGTCCGCCGATGGAGATCGTTGATCCGCCGGACA
>VGDA01000336.1 GCA_016869915.1 Alphaproteobacteria bacterium | reverse complement strand
CGAGAAGGACGGCATGTAGAACTGCGTGAGCCCGGCGAGCCCGTGCTTGCGGCCGAGATCGGCCAGCGGGTTCTGCGTCTGCTTGCGGATCGCCAGGATCTTGCGCTCGAAGGCGTCCTGGTCGGCGACGCCGGGCCCGCGGGCGACGATCGCCTGCCGGATCACGGGCATCGCGGCGATCACGGTCGCGCCGAGGCCGGTCGTGTCGGTCGGCACGTCGCGCCAGCCGACGAGCTTCTGCCCCTCGACGCGGATGAAGTGCTCGAAGCGCTCGACCGCGAAGTTCCGCGCGGCCTCGTCCTGCGGCATGAAGCACATCGCCACCGCGTAGTCGCCGGCCGGCGGCAGGACGCGGTGGTTGCGCGCGGCCCAGTCGCGCAGCAGCGCGTCGGGCATCTGGATCATGCAGCCCGCGCCGTCGCCGACCAGCGGGTCGGCGCCGACCGCGCCGCGATGGTCGAGGTTGACCAGGATGCTCAGCCCCTGGCGGACGATGTCGTGCGATTTCCGGCCCTTGATGTCGGCGATGAAGCCGACGCCGCAGGCGTCGTGCTCGTTGCGCGGGTCGTAGAGGCCCTGTCTGGGCGGAAGATCGCTCATGTCTGACTCTCGCTTGCCGTCCCGGGCGGGGCGGCCCGGCCCGAAGATAATAGAAGCCGCGCGGCCACTGGCCAGCCGCGATTCGGAAGGCGCGCGCCAAGGCGCGCCTGGCCCCGGGGGGGGGCCGGCTTCCGGCGCAGGGTCATGAAGCCTGCCGGGCTTCCAGTCAATGGCGCCGTGCGGTGGCGCCGGGATAAGACTGGGGACGGCGCCCCGGAGGGGGCAGGACGACCAGCAAAAAGGCAGATCCCATGATCCGGCGCGGCTATCTCGACTTCCCCTGGGGCCAGGTCCACTACCGCACCGTCCCGGCGCGACCCGACCTGCCGCTGCTCCTGCTGCTGCACCAGTCGCCACTCTCCGCGCGCAATTACGACAGGCTGCTGCCGCTGCTCGCGCCGGCCTGCCGGCCGGTCGCGCTTGACACGCCGGGCTATGGCGGCTCGGAGCCACCGGGCCGGCAATGGGAGGTCGCCGACTACGCGCAGCTCGTCCTCGCGGTCGCCGATCGATTCTCGGCCGGGCGCTTCCATCTCTTCGCGCGGGCGACGGGGACCGTGTTCGCGGTGGCCGCCGCGCTCGCCGCGCCGGAGCGGGTGCGGACGCTGGTCCTGCACGGCATGCCCGTCTACACCGATGCCGAGCGCGCCGACCGCCTCGCCTCCTTCGCGCCGCCCTTCGCGCCGGCGGCGGACGGATCGCACCTGCAATGGATCTGGAAGCGCATCCAGGGCGAGTACCCCTGGATCGACGCGCCGCTGGCCACGCATTTCGCCGCCGACTACCTCGCCACGGGCGGCGACTTCGCGACCGCCTACCGCGCCATCTGGCGCCACGATCTGCGCGCCGCGGCCGCGGGAGGGATCAAGGTCCCGACCATGCTCGTCGCGGGGACGCGCGACCGCATCTTCTTCATGCACGAGCGCGCGGCCGCGCTGCTGCCGCAGGCCCGCCAGGTCGTGCTCGAGGGCGCGACCGACTTCGTCGCCGAGCAGGAGCCCGGGCGCCTGGCCGCGCCGATGCTTGAGTTCCTCGCGTCCGGCTGAGCGCCGCCGCGGCTCAGCCGCGCGGAGCCCGGCGGCCGGCGGCCTCGCTCCAGGCGAGGAAGAGGCCGGCGCCGACGATCATGGCGGTGCCGATCCAGGTCCAGTTGTCGGGCAGGTCGCCGAACAGCCAGAAGCCGACCGCGACCGCGCCCAGCAGCTGCCAGTAGAGGAAGGGCGAGATGATGCTGGCGTCAGCATAGGCGAAGGCGCGCGCCATGAAGTAGTGGCCGGTGGCGCCGACCAGCCCGAGGCTTGCCATGATCGCGCCGTCGAGCCAGGTCCGCGGCACCACGAAGCCGAAGGGCACGACCAGCGACATCACCACCGCGCCGGCGAGGACCGAGTAGAGGATCGAGGTCTCCGGCCGGTCCACCGCCGCCGCGAGGCGCGAGTAGCACTGGAACAGCGCGAAGAAGAAGGAACTGGCGAGGATCGCGATGCTCGCCCAGTCCAGCGCGTCGAAGCCCGGCCTTATCACCACGACGACGCCCGCGAAGCCGCCGGCGACGGCGAGGAAGCGGCGCAGCGCCAGGCGCTCGCCCAGCATCGGCACCGCCAGCAGCATGACCATGAACGGCGCCACGAAGTTGATCACCGAGGCCTTGGCGAGGCCGACATGGGGCACCGCGAAGAAGAACAGCGTCGTCGAGACGAGCATGCACAGCGACAGGGCGAGCTGGATCGACGGGCGCGCGGTGCGGAACAGCGCCGTCCCCGAGCGCGGCAGGAAGAAGGCGAGCACCCAGAGCAGGTGCGTGAGCAGCCGGGCCCAGATCACCTGCTCGGGCGGGTAGGAGGTCGCGAGCATCTTACCGAAGCCGTTCATCACCGGCATGATCGTGCCGGAGAGCAGCATCAGCGCGATGCCGAGCAGGGGCCTGTGCGAGGTCAGCGTCGGCGGGGTCACGGCATGGATACAACCACGGCGCGCCCGGCCTGTCTGCCGCGCGACCCGCGCGCGCCGCGAGGGGGCGCCATGCGCGCAGGCCAGCGGAGTCGACTTCGGGGGCGCCGAATGTAGAGTGCCGGGCCTGCAGACCTGGCGGAGGGGCGAGCTTGGCCAACGCGGACAGGCCGGTGCGCATCGGCATCGACATCGGCGGCACCTTCACGGACCTCCAGGTCCTCGACGCGCGCAGCGGCGTCGTGGCGAGCCACAAGGTCGCGACCACGCCCGCCGATCCCTCGATCGGCCTGATGGAGGGCGTGCACGAGGCCGCGCGGCGCTTCGGCTTCGCGCTCGACGACGTCGGCTACCTCCTCCACGGCACGACCATCGCGACCAACGCCGTGCTCGAGCGCAAGTTCCCGCGCGGCGCACTGGTCGCCACCGCGGGCTTCGAGGACGTGCTCGAGATCACGCGCCATGCCCGGCGCGAGGTCTATTCGGTCCGCCCGCGCACCTTCCCCGTGCTCGTGCCGCGCGACCGTCGCATCGGCCTCGACGAGCGGATCTCCGCCTCCGGCGGGGTCGAGCGTGCCCCCTCGGCCGCGGCGCTCGACGCGCTCGCGGACCGGCTGCGCGCGCTCGACGTGCCCACCGTCGCCGTCGCGCTGCTCAACGCCTACGTGAACCCGGCGCACGAGCGCGCGGTGCGCGACCACCTCGCGGCCGCCCTGCCCGGGGTCGACGTGTCGATCTCCTCCGACGTCAGCCCGGAGATCCGCGAGTACGAGCGCAGCTCGACCACCGTGCTCAACGCCCTGCTGATGCCGGTCGTGAAGGCCTACCTGGAGCGGCTGTCGCGGCGCATGGCCGAGGAGCGCTTCGCGCCGCGCCTGCTGCTCGTTCAGTCCAATGGCCGCGTCTGCACGCCGGAGACGGCGGCGCGCGAGCCGGTCCGGCTCCTGCTCTCGGGCCCCAGCGGCGGCGCGCTCGCCGCGCTGCACCTGTCGCGCGCGCTGGGAGAGAAGGCGCTGGTCGGCGTCGACATGGGCGGCACCAGCTACGATGTCTCGGTCGTGCGCGAGGACCGCATCGACCTCGTCAACCAGGGCGAGATCGACAGGCTGCCCGTGCGCGTGCCGATGGTGGAGATCAGGACCATCGGCGCCGGCGGCGGCTCGATCGCGCGCGTCGATGCCGGGCGCCGCCTGGCCGTCGGCCCGGAGAGCGCAGGCGCGCGCCCCGGCCCCGTCTGCTACGGGCATGGCGGCACGGAGCCCACCGTCACCGACGCGAACCTCGCGCTCGGCCGGCTCGACCCCGCCTTCTTCCTCGGCGGGCGCATGAAGCTCGACCTCGAGGGCGCGCGCCGCGCGCTGGAGGCGCGGGTCGCCGCGCCGCTCGGCCTCGGCGTGGAGCAGGCCGCGGGCGGCATCCTCACCATGGCCAACGCCAACCTCGCGGCGGCGATCCGCCTCAGCCTGTTCGAGAAGGGCCTCGACCCGCGCGACTTCGCGCTGCTCTCCTTCGGCGGCGCCGGCTCGCTGCACGCGCTGCAGGTGGCGGAGGGGCTCGGCATGCGCCGCGTCGTCTTCCCGGTGGACGCGAGCACGCTCTCCGCCTGGGGGATCCTGCATTCCGACCTCGGCCACGACTTCGCGCGCTCGCGCGTCATGCCGGCGGAGGACGCGAGCCTGCCCGCGATCCGCGCGATGGCGGCGGAGCTCGTAGCGACCGGCCACGAGCGCCTCGCCCAGGACGGGATCGAGGAACGCGGCCGCGAACTCGCCTTCTCGGCCGACCTGCGCTACCGCGGCCAGGCCTTCGAGCTCACCGTGCCATGGCGCGTCTCGGCGCCCGACGCCGCGGACCTCGGGCGCCTGGTCGGCGACTTCCACGACGC
>VGDA01000335.1 GCA_016869915.1 Alphaproteobacteria bacterium | reverse complement strand
TCGCCGACCTTGCCGCCGCGCAAGCTGTCGATGCGCAGCCCGACGGCCCGGATGTCGAGGCCGCGCTCCCAGCCTGCCCAGGCGACCTGGACATCCTCGAGCTCCACCGCATAGCCGGGCAGGCTCTCCTCAACCGCCTGGTCGAGGAGCGGCCGGAGGAAGCCCACCGAGATCGGTCCGTCCGACAGGCGCCACGCGCCCAGCCCGGCAGCCGCGATGGCCGCGAAGGCCAGCACGACGAGCCCCTCAAGGATGACGAGTGCGACGCGGTGGAACATCGTTGCCACCATACAACGCGCGACCGCTTGACGTCCGTCCCGGCGTCGTCGCAAGTGCGGGCGATGCCAACGATCCACCCGCACCTCGCCGCCGCCGCCTGGCCCGCGCCCGCGGACCGCCAGGCCGCCGCGCGCGGGATGGAGGGGCTCGCCGTCGAGATCGCCGCCGCCAGCGAGGGGGCCGCCGGGCTCGAAGCCGCCATGCGATCGCCGGAGGGGAAGGCGGCGCTGGCCGCGCTGTTCGGCAACAGTCCCTTCCTCACGGATTGCGTGCATCGCGACCCCGGCTTCGCGGCGCGGCTGCTGCGCGACGGGCCCGACGCGGCGCTGGGGTCCGTGTTCGACGGGATGTCGGGCGACGCCGCGAGGCGCACGACGGGGAACGAGCTGTCGCGGTCGCTGCGCGTGGCACGGCGGCGCGCGGCGCTTGCCATCGCCCTCGCGGACATCGCGGGGCTCTGGCCCCTCGGCCGCGTGACGGCCGCCCTGTCCGGCTTCGCCGACCGCGCGATCGGGCTCGCGGTCGCCGACCAGTTGCGCGCCCTCGCCGCCGCTGGCGCGTTCGCCCTCGCGGACGAGGACGCGCCGGAGCGCGGCAGCGGCCTCGTCGTGCTCGGCATGGGCAAGCTCGGCGGACGCGAGCTGAACTACTCGTCCGACGTCGACCTGATCGTGCTCTACGACCTCGAGCGCGTGCGCGCCGCCGACCAGGACACCCTGCAGAGGAGCTTCGTGCGCCTGGTGCGCGGCGTCGTGAAGCTGCTCGAGGAGCGCACCGGCGACGGCTACGTGCTGCGAACCGACCTGAGGCTAAGGCCCGATCCCGGCGCGACGCCGCTCGCCATGTCGACGGACGCGGCCGAGTTCTACTACGAGACGCTGGGCCAGAACTGGGAGCGCGCCGCGATGATCAAGGCGCGGCCCGTCGCCGGCGACGTCGAGGCCGGCGACGCCTTCCTCGCGCGGCTCCGCCCGTTCCTCTGGCGCCGGCACCTCGACTTCGCCGCCGTGCAGGACATCCACTCGATCAAGCGCCAGATCCACGCCCATCGCGGCGGCGAGGAGGTCGCGCTCGCCGGCCACAACATCAAGGTGGGGCGCGGCGGCATCCGCGAGATCGAGTTCTTCGCGCAGACGCTCCAGCTGATCTGGGGCGGCCGCGACCCCGCGCTGCGCATCCGCGCCACCTGCCCGGCGCTCGCCGCGCTCGCGGGCGCGGGCCGCGCGGATCCGGCCGCGGTCGCCGACCTCGAGCGCTGCTACGACGAGCTGCGGCGACTCGAGCACCGGCTGCAGATGATCGCGGACCAGCAGACGCAGACCCTGCCCTCAGACGAGCAGGGGATCGCGCACCTCGCCACCTTCCTCGGCCATCGCGACGCGGCTGAGTTCGCGGAGCGCACGCTGGCGACGCTGAGGACCGTGGAGCGCCACTACGCGCGCCTCTTCGAGGAGGCGCCCGAGCTCGGCGGGGGCGGCGGCGGCAACCTCGTCTTCACCGGCGCCGAGGACGATCCCGGCACGCTGCAGACCCTGGCCGGCCTCGGCTTCACCGACGCGCCTGCCGTCGCGCGGCAGGTCCGCGCCTGGCACCACGGGCGCTATCGATGCATGCGCAGCTCGCGCGCGCGCGAGTTGCTGACCGAGCTGATGCCGGCGCTGCTCGGCGCGCTGGGCGCGACGCCGGATCCCCAGGCCGCCTTCATCAACTTCGACCGCTTCATGTCCCGCCTGCCGGCTGGCGTGCAGCTCTTCTCGCTCTTCCACGCCAACCCGCAGCTGCTCGGCTTCGTCGCCGAGGTCATGGGCGGCGCACCGCGCCTCGCCGACCAGCTCAGCACGCGCGCGGGGCTGCTCGACCTCGTGATCGCGGAGAGCTTCAAGCGCGAGCCGCCGGGCCGGGAGGCCTGCGACGCAGAGCTCGCCGCCGCGCTGTCCCAGGCGCGGGACTTCCAGGACACGCTCGACATCGTGCGGCGCTGGCGCGCTGAGCGCGCCTTCCAGGTTGGCGTGCAGCTCCTGCGCGGGACGCTCGGCGCCGGCCGCGCCGGCGAGGCGCTCGCCGACATCGCGGACACGACTCTCGTGGCGCTCAAGCCCGCGGTCGAGGCGGAGTTCCGCCGCCAGCATGGCGAGGTCGCCGGCGGCGAGTTCGCGATCGTGGCGCTCGGCAAGCTCGGCAGCCGCGAGATGACGGCGACGTCGGACCTCGACCTCGTGCTCCTCTACGACGCGCCCGAGGGCGCCGTCTCCGACGGCGAGAAGCAGCTGCCGGCGCCGCAGTATTTCCTGCGCCTTGCCACGCGCTTCGTGAACGCGGTCACCGCCATGACGCCGGAGGGCTCGCTCTACGAGATCGACACGCGGCTGCGACCGTCAGGCACCAAGGGGCCGATCGCCACGAGCCTCGCGGGCTTTCGCCTGTACAACCTCGAGGACGCATGGACCTGGGAACACATGGCGCTGACGCGCAACCGCGTCGTCGCCGCGGGCGCGGCGCTGGGCGCGCGCATCGAGGCGACCGTCGGCGAGGTGCTGCGCCGGCCGCGCGACGCGGCACGCACGCGCGCGGATGTCGGCGAGATGCGCCTGCGCATGGCGCGCGAGCGCGGACCGGCCGGCCGCTGGGACGTGAAGAACCGCCGCGGCGGGATCGTCGACGTCGAGTTCGCGGTGCAGGCGCTGCTGCTGCTCCATGCCGCTGCGCGTCCGGCGATCCTCGTCGCCTCGACGCGCCGTGCGCTCGACGCGCTCCTCGCCGCGGGGCTGGTGGCCGAGGCGGATGCGCGGGCACTGCGGCGCTCCTTCGACCTCTGCTCGGCGACGCAGGCCGTCCTGCGCACCGCCATCGACGGCGCCTTCGATCCGGAGGCGCTGCCGCCCGCGCTTCTGGCGGGGCTTGCGCGCGCCGCCGGCGCGCCTAGCTTCGAGGCCCTCGGCGTGGCGCTGGACGAAGCCTGCGCCTCCGCCATGTCGGCGTTCGGGCGCATCGTCGCGCCGGATGCCGCGACGGGATGAAACCGCGAACGACAAGGAGCGAGGCGATGGCCACTCTCGAGATCGGCGACAAGGCCCCGGACTTCGACCTTCCCGGCGATGGCGGGAAGAAGGTGAAGCTGTCGGCGCTCAAGGGGCGCGCGGTCATCGTCTACTTCTACCCGAAGGACGACACCCCGGGCTGCACCAAGGAGGCCTGCGGCTTCAACGACGCGCTTCCGGACTTCGGCAAGGCGAAGGCCGAGGTGATCGGCATCAGCCGCGACAGCGTCGCCAGCCACGACAAGTTCGCCGGCAAGTACAAGCTGCGCTTCCGCCTCGCCGCCGACGAGGACGGCAAGGCCTGCGAGGCCTACGGGACCTGGGTCGAGAAGAGCATGTACGGCCGCAGGTACATGGGCATCGAGCGCGCGACCTTCCTGGTCGACGCGAAGGGCGTGATCCGCGGCATCTGGCGCAAGGTCAAGGTGCCAGGCCATGTCGAGGACGTCCTCGCGGCGGCGCGTGGGCTCTGACATGGCGGCGTCGCGCGAGGGCCACCCCGGCGCGCGCGACCTCGTCGCCTTCCGCGATCCGGACGAGGCGCTGGGGCGCGTCCAGGCGCTCTACGCCGCCGCCGCGGACGGGATCCGCGCCCGGCTCGCGCGCTTCGCCGCCGGGGCGCCGGACGTGGACCTGCCCGCAGCCGCCTATCCCTATGTCGGCATCGACGTGCCGGCCGGGGCGCTCAACATCGATGCGCGCGTCGCCTACGGCGCGGCGCTCGACGCGGGCAGCTACGCGAGCACGCTCACGCGGCCCGACCTCTTCGCCCCGTACTACCGCGACCAGTTCCGGCGCATCGTCGCGCACCACGGCGTCGAGCTCCTCGTCGGGACGAGTGACCGGCCCATCCCGCTGCCCTTTGTCGCCGAGCGCGCCGTCGAGGGCATCGCCGAGCCCGACATCCGCGCGCTGCAGCAGGTCTTCGCGCTCCCCGACCTGTCCTGCATCGACGACTCGATCGCCAATGGCGCGCATCGCCCGCCGCCCGGCGCGCCGCGGCCGCTGGCGCTGTTCACGGCGGAGCGCGTCGACTACTCGCTGCAGCGCCTGCGCCACTACACCGGCACCGACCCCGCGCACGTGCAGCGCTTCGTGCTGCTGACCAACTACCAGCGCTACGTCGA
>VGDA01000334.1 GCA_016869915.1 Alphaproteobacteria bacterium | reverse complement strand
CACCTTCAGCTCTCCCAGCGTGACGTTGTAGACGGGTTCGTCCGTGGCGGGAGAGACCGCGAAATGCGCGCCCTTCACCGCGAAGAGGCGGTGCTTGAAGAGGAAATGCGTGCTCGCGTCGCGGGCCTTGGCGTCGCCGTTCGCGACATCTTCCCCGACCGGATCGGTGCCGCCGGCGGTGGCGCTGGGGTCGCTGGTCATCGTCCTCGTCGGCGGCCGCGAATGCGCGACCGCTCCGAATGCTTAGGTTGCCGAATAGCCAGGACGACGCCCTGGCTCATGTCAGGGGAGTCCTAGCACGTTCGGCCACGAGTCCGAAAAGCGCGCGCAGGGCCTGGACCTCCGCGCCCTCGGGCCGTCCAGGACGTGCGCTGGCGTTCCATGCATAGACGTCGAGATGGACCCAGGGGATGCCCGCGCCGACGAATTCCTGCATGAACAGCGCCGCCGTGATCGACCCGGCCATCGGGCCGGAGCTGACGTTGTTGAGGTCGGCGACCTTGCTGTCCAGCATCGGCCGGTAGGGCTTCCAGAGCGGCATGCGCCAGACCGGGTCGGCCTCGGCCTCGGCGTGGCGGGCGAGGGCGGCGGCGACCGCGTCGTCGTTGCAGTAGGTCGCCGGCAGGTCGGGGCCGAGCGCGACGCGCGCCGCGCCCGTCAGCGTCGCCATGTCGACGATCAGCGCCGGCCTGTCCTCGCTGGCGAGGTGCAGCGCGTCGGCGAGGATCAGCCGCCCCTCGGCGTCGGTGTTGCCGATCTCGACGGTCAGCCCCTTGCGCGACTCGATGACGTCCATCGGGCGGAAGGCATTGCCCGAGACGGAGTTCTCGACCGCCGCCACGAGGACGCGCAGCCGCACCGGCAGCCTGGCGCGCACGATCATCCGCGCGAGGCCGAGCACGTGCGCCGCGCCGCCCATGTCCTTCTTCATGAGGCGCATGCCATCGGCCGGCTTGAGGTCCAGGCCTCCGGTGTCGAAGCAAACGCCCTTGCCGACCAGGGTCACGCGGGGGTGCGACATGTCGCCCCAGGAGAGGTCCACGAGCCGCGGCGGGCGCGACGAGGCCCTCCCGACGGCGTGGATCAGCCGGTGGCCCTCGGCGAGGAGGTCGGCGCCGGTGACGACGCGCGACTCCATGCCGAGCTCGGACGCCATCGCCACCGCGGCGGCCGCGAGCTCGCCGGGACCCATGTCCTGGGCGGGCGTGTTGACGAGGTCGCGCACGAAGCCGTCGGCCTCGATGCAGCGCTGGACCGCGGCGCGATCCGCGCCCGCGGGCACCACCAGCCGCGCCGCCGCGCGCGCGGGCTTGCGGTAGCGCGCGAACTGGTAGGCGCCCACGCCCCAGGCGATGGCCGCGCGCGTGGCCGTGGCGGGCGCAAGGTCGCCGGCGACCTTCCAGGCCGCCGCGGGCAGCCGCATCGGCAGGCTCGCGAGGCGCCAGAAATCGGTCGGCGAGCCGTCATCCGCGAAGACGAAGGCGGCGCCGACCGCGCCCTTGCCGCCGGGCGAGGGCAGGAGCGCGAGCTCGCCCGGCTTGCCGGAGAAGCCCGAGGCGTCGAGCCATGCGCGCGTCGCCGCGGGCAGCTTCTTCTTCCACGCCCCGAGCGCGGCGCTGGCGAGGAGGAAGAGCGGGCGCGCGCGCTGCGCGGAAGTCACGACGGCCGATGCCATGGGGATGCTCCGATGCGGCTGGAGGACGAGTCCAACTTGCCCCGTCGGGGAGTTCGTTGCCAAGGGATGGCGGCGCGCGCTACATCCGCTCCATGGGCAGGACGATGCTATACATCGGCAACAAGCGCTATTCCTCGTGGTCGATGCGCGGCTGGCTGGCCTGCCGCCTCGCGGGCCTCGCCTTCGAGGAGGTGACGATCCCCCTCGACCTCGCGGAGACCCAGGCGCGGATCCGCGCGATCTCGCCCTCGGGCCGCGTGCCCTGCCTGCACCATGCGGGCGACGTCGTCTGGGATTCGATGGCGATCGCGGAATACTGCGCCGAGCTCGCGCCCGGCCTCTGGCCGGCGGATCGCGCCGCGCGCGCGCATGCGCGGGTGGTCGCGGCCGAGATGCATTCCGGGTTCGTCGAGCTGCGCCGCGCGATGTTCTTCAACCTCGGGCGCAGCATGGCCGGGCAGGGCCGCACGCCCGGCGCGCTCGCCGACATCGCGCGCATCTCCGCGCTCTGGTCCGGGACGCGCGCGCGCTTCGGCGCGGGAGGCCCCTTCCTCTTCGGCGCCGGCTTCACGATCGCCGACGCGTTTTACGCACCGATCGCCTGCCGCTTCATGACCTGGGAGCCCGAGCTCGACGCCGGCGCGCGCGCCTATGTTGAGGCGGTGCTGCGCTATCCGCTGGTCGAGGAATGGGTGGCTGGCGGCGTGGCCGAGACCTGGCGCTCGCCGCGCTACGAGGAGGCGCCGGCGACCTGAGCCGCCGGCGGCGCCCTCAGCGGCGGATGAGAAGCACCGGCGTGCTGCATTTCGCCAGCACGCGCTGCGCCGTGGAGCCCATCAGCAGGGCGCCGAGCGCGCCATGGCCGTGCGAGCCCATGACCACGAGGTCGAACCTGCCGCTCTCGGCGACCGCGGAGATCTCGTCGCCGGGGATGCCCTCGCGCGTCACGAGGCGCGCCGACCAGCCCTTCTGCCTGAAATAGGCCATCACGCCCTTGGTCGCGGCCTGCGTCTCGTCGGCGTGGAGCTTGTCGACGAGCTCCTTGCCGACGGCGCGCCGCACGCGCGGCGCCACGGGGGAGCGCACATGCACCAGCACGAACTCGTCCGCCTTGCCGAACATCTCGTCGTGCGCGCCGATATAGGCGAGCATCTTCGCGGTGAACGGGCTGCCGTCGACGGGAAGCAGGATCTTCATGGCGTGTCCTCCGGTGGCGCGCTGCGGGAACGCCCCGGGCCGCGACGGAAGATGGGGCCTGTCTGGCCGGGCGCAAGGGAATTTTGAGCCCCCTGGCGCGCGGGCGCGTGCGAAGTTGTCGCGATGCGAGACGCCGCCGCGCGACTGCCCCTGTTCCTGCTCTCCTCGGCCTGCGCGGCGACCTTCCTCGTCACCGGCTCGGGCATGGTGCGCGCGCCCTTCCTGCTCGACATGTCGCGGGACCTCGGTGCCTCGCTGACGGCGACCGCGAACCTCTTCTCGATGACCGCCTTCGCGTGGGGCGTCGCGTCGCTCTTCGCGGGCGCCGCCAGCGACAGGCTGGGCCGCCTGCCGATGCTCCTGCTGGCGCATGGCCTGCTCGTCGGCGGCCTCGCCGGGATCTCGCTGTCCGGCGGCTACTGGACCGTCGCGTTCTGGACCCTGGTCGCGGGGGCGGGCGGCGGCGCGCACATGGGCGTCATCTTCGCCGCCGTCTCCGACCGGGTCGACGAGCGACAGCGCGGCCGCGCGCTGGGCGGGATCATGACCGGCCAGTCCATCGCCTTCGTCGCCGGCGTGCCCATCGCCTCCTGGCTCGGCACGCTGCTCGGCTGGCGCGGCGTCATGGCGGCGATGGCGGCCACCGACCTCGCGGCGATCGCCGCGCTCTGGCTCGCGCTGCGCGGGGACGGCGCGCCGCCGGCCGCCGCCGGCGGGTCGGGCCTGCCCTGGCGGCGCGGCGCGATGCCCGGCCGCGACCTGCTCCTCCTCCTCGCCGCGGGCGTGGGCGAGCGCGTCTGCTTCGGCGTGGTCGCGGTCTACTTCGCGACGATGCTGCAGCTGCGCTATGGCCTCGACCTCGCGGGCCTCACGCTGCCGCTGGCGCTGATGGCGGCGGGCAACCTCGCGGGCAACGCGGTAGGCTCGTCCCTGGCCGATCGACTGCCCGACCGGCCGCTGTCCTTCGCGGCCTCCTGCGCGGGTACCGCGCTGCTGGCGCTGCTGCTCTTTGCCTGGGACCCTGGCCTTCCCGCCTGCGTGGCGCTCGGCTTCGTCTATTCCTTCGTGAACGCGCTGGGCCGCCCCGCGCTGATGGCCGTGTTCGGCGGCGCCCCGCGCGAGACGCGCGGCGCGCTGCTCGGCTTCAACATCACCTGCGCCAGCGTCGGCTGGATCTCCGCCGCGGCGATCGGCGGCATCCTGATCGAGGCCCATGGCGTCGCCGCGCTCGGGCCCCCGACCGCCGCCGTCGCCGTGGTCGCCGCCGTCCTGGCGCTTGCCGCGCGGCGGCTTGCGCGCGCGACCGGGCCGTCCTAGTACCGGCCCCCAATCCGACGGAGCCGCACCCATGCTCGCCCGACTCCTCGCCGAACGCCGCGTCCTCCTCGCCGATGGCGCGACCGGCACGAACCTGTTCGAGCGCGGCCTCGTCTCCGGCGATTCGCCCGAGCTCTGGAACGACATCCATGCCGACCGCATCGCCGGCCTGCATCGCGAGTTCGTCGAGGCCGGCGCCGACATCATCCTCACCAACAGCTTCGGCGCCAACCGCCGCAGGCTGGTGCTCCACCA
>VGDA01000333.1 GCA_016869915.1 Alphaproteobacteria bacterium | reverse complement strand
TCCAGAGCGCGTTCAGGCTGCCGTCGCGCGCGATGCCCAGGGGCGTCTTCGGGCCGACATTCCGCTCGAAGCTCTCGCCGTAGTTGCCCACCTGCTTGATGATCCGGTAGGCCCAGTCCTTGTCGAGGCCAAGGCCCTTGTGGAGCTCGCCCTCGAGACCGAGCATGCGCCGGATCTCGGGGACCTTGGTCTCCGCACGCTCCTTGTCGATGTTCGCCGAGGTGAGGCCGAACTCCTCCGCCGCGATCATGACGTAGAGCGACCACTTGACGATGTCGCCCCACTGGTTGTCGCCGTGGCGCACCACCGGGCCGAGAGGCTCCTTGGAGATCGTCTCGGGCAGGATGACGTGGTCCTCGGGCTTCGCGAAGGTCGCGCGGCTCGAGGCGAGCGACGACTTGTCGTTCGTGTTCGCGTCGCAGCCGCCCTTCTCGTAGGTCTCGCGGGCGATGTTGGAATCGGCCGTCGTGAAGGGCTTGTAGGTCATGTTGTTGCTGCGGAAGTAGTCGGCGAGGTTGAGCTCGGTCGTGGTGCCGGTGATCACGCAGATCGTGGCGCCGTTGAGCTCCTTGGCGCTCTTGATGCCGCTGTTGGCGCGCACCATGAAGCCCTGGCCGTCGTAGAAGTTGATGCCCTGGTGGTCGAGGCCGAGCTGGCTGTCGCGCAGCAGGGTCCACGTCGTGGTGCGCGAGAGCATGTCGGACTCGCCGTTGGCGAGCGCGGTGAAGCGCACGGCGTTGGTGACCGACTGCACGTCGATCTTGTCGGTGTCGCCGAGCACGGCCGTCGCCACGGCGCGGCAGACGTCGTAGTCGAGGCCGCGCCACTTGCCGTCCGCCGTCTGCTCGTAGAAACCCGGAGCGGGCTGTCCGACCTGGCAGCGCAGGCGACCGCGCTCCTTGACGATGTCGAGCGTGCTCTTGGTCTGGGCCAGAGCCTCGCCGCCGCCGATGGCGGCAATGATGCCCGCGCCGAACGCGAGGGCGGTCAGAGCCTTCATTGTCGAAACCTCACCTTTTGATTGAAGCCTTGGCCGGGGGTCGGCCAATCCCCGGGACACTAGCAACCTTCGCGCCGGGCCGGGAACCAGATTCAGCTGGCGCGCCCGGGGCCGGGTCAATTGAGCGGGCGCGGGTCCAGTATGGTCCGCCGCTCCTGCGCGAAGGGGCGGAAGCCGAGCCTCTGGTAGAGGGGGAGCGCCGCGGGGTGGTCAAGGGTGCAGGTGTTCACGTAGAGGCGCCGCGGCTTGGAGCGCCACATCTCGCGCATGGCCCAGTCCAGCAGCCACCGCCCGATGCCGCGGCCCGCCAGTTCGCCGCGCAGGCCGAAGAAGGCAAGCTCGGCCTCCGCCGGAAGGCGGCGCAGGTCGAACTCGACATAGCCACCGGGCTCGCCGCCGGCATGCAGGACATGCACCTGCACGCCAGGGTCGGCGAAGCGCGCGGAGAGCGTCGCGTCGTCCTGCAGGCGGCGCTCGTGCCAGATCCAGTCGCGGCCGATCTCCGCGTAGAGGTAGCGGAAATAGGGCACGGAGATTCGATCGACGCGGAGCATCGCAAGCTTGAGCGCGGGCGTCGGGGGCCGGATCGGGCCTGGCGGCAACGTCGCCTCGAGATGCGTGACGGTGACGTCGAGGCAGCCCGGGGTGCCGCTGGCCGGCGGGGGCGGAACCTGCCCGCCCGGCGGGGCGAGGCGCTTGCCGAGGCTCGCCCTGTCCTCGATCGCGTAGCCGAGGCGCTGGTAGAGCCCGATGACCCCATCGTTGTCGCCGCGGACCTGGAGGTTGACCTTGGTGACGCCGCGCTGGGCGGCAAGCCACGCCTCGCAATGCGCCACCAGGGCGCGCGCGATGCCGCGGCCGCGGCGGTCCTCCGCGACGGCGACGTAGTGGAGCCAGCCGCGGATGCCGTCGCTGCCTGCCATGGCCGTTCCGGCGAGGCCGCCCTCGTCCCGCGCGACGAACACGGCGCTCGATCGGTTCGACAGCGCGAGCGCGAGCTGCGCGGCCGGATCGTCCGTGTAGCCGGGGAAGGTCGCGCGCCAGAGCGCGACGACGTCTTCCCGGTCTTCCGGGCGACAGGCGGCGACCCGGAGGGTCACGGCGCCGGGCCCGTCGCGACGGGCGTGTCGGCGGCGGCGCCCCACTCGGACCACGAGCCGTCATAGACGGCGACGTCGCGGTTCCCGAGCAGGAAGAGGCCGAAGGCGAGGACGCAGGCGGTGACGCCGGAGCCGCAGCTGCAGGCGACGCGCCCGGCGGGGTCGATCCCGGCGGCGGCGAAGGCGCGGCCGATCTCCTCCGGCGGCAGAACCGTCTTCGCCTTCGGGTCGACCAGCCTGTCGAAGGGCAGGTTGCGGCTGCCCGGCACGTGGCCGCCGCGCAGCCCGGCGCGCGGCTCTGGCGCGGTGCCCTCGAACCTGCCGGCGGATCGCGCGTCGACCACGGCCTCGGCGCCCCGCGAAAGATTGGCGAGCATCTGCGCCTTGGTGCGCAGCAGCGCCGGGCGGAAGGAGGCGGCGAACCCGGAGGCCGGGCGCGAGACCACGCCGGCCTCGAGCGCGCGTCCCTCCGCCCTCCATTTCGGCAGGCCGCCATCGAGGATGGACACGCGGTCATGGCCGAAGAGCCGCAGCAGCCACCAGGCGCGCGCGGCGCTCATCAGCCCGTGGGCGTCGTAGGCCACGACATGGTCCCCGTTCGCGATGCCGAGCGCGCGCATCGCGGCGGCGAAGCCGCTGGGCGCGGGAACCATGTGCGGCAGCGGGTTGGCCTCGTCGCGTATCGCGTCGATGTCGAGGAAGACGGCGCCGGGCAGGTGCGCCTGCGCATGCTCGGCGCGCGCGTCGCGGCCCGCATTCGGCAGGTGGTAGGTGGCGTCGACGACGACGACGTCCTTCGCGCCGAGGTGCTCGGCGAGCCAGTCGGTCTGGACGAGGGGCGGGACCTGTTGGGGCATGTTCGTCTTCCTCGGTTGCACGACGCGAAGCTACGCCCTGCGCCACCGCGCGGCCAGCGCCGCGCGGTTCAGCGCAAGCCATTGCAGCGCGATCAGCGTGATCGCGTTCGCGATGCGCCCGTCGGCGCAGGCGGCGATCGCGTCGGCGGCGTCCATGACGACGACGCGTATGTCCTCTCCCTCGTCGGCGAGGCCATGGATGCCGCCGAGGCGCGATGCGTCGACGCGCCCCACGAACGTCTCGACCGTCTCGTCGCTGCAGCCGGGGCTCGAGAGGTGCCGGCCGACATGCACCATCTCGTCGACACGCGCGCCGGCCTCCTCGAGTGCCTCGCGGCGCGCGACCTCGGCGGCGTCCTCCCCGGGCTCGACCACGCCCGCGACCGTCTCGAGGATCCAGGGATCCATGCCTGCCGCGAGCGCGCCCACGCGGAACTGCTCGACAAGCGCGACCTGGTCGCGGTCCGGGTCCCAGAGCAGGATCGCCGCCGCGGGCCCGCGCACCACGAGGTCGCGGCCCACGACGCCGCTCGTGCCGCCGGCGAAGAGGCGATGGCGGAGCTCGAGCCGGTCGAGCGCCAGGTAGCTGCGGAAGAGCCGGTCATGCGCGAGCACCTCGACGCCGTCGCGCGGCGGCGGCGCGGGCAGCGGAGGCTGCGCCCCGGCCGCGAGGTCCTTCCAGAACAGCAGCGCGTCGCGGCCATGCCCGGCGCCGCCGGGGACGCGGCCGGTGAGGCGAAACCCGCGGGCGCGCAGGATCGCGACGTCCGGGTCGCCGGCGGGCAACTCCATCGTCAGCAGCGACGCGGCCCGTCCGGTGGCCTCCTCCTCGGCGCGTTCCAGCAGGGCCAGCGCCGCCTCGCGGCGTGGCACGTCCCGGGCAAGGAGGAGCGCGGACATCTCCAAGCGATGCGGGAGCGCGGGACCGCGATGGATCGGCAAGCGCAGCGCCAGCGCGCCGAGGATCCGGCCGCCGCGCCGCATCGCGATGGCGAGCGCGGCTCCCGTCCCGCATGCGGTCGCGAGGCCCAGCCAGGCCGTGCGCGCCTCGTCGCGCGCAGTTCCTTCCGCCGCCAGCCCCGCGATCTCGATCGCCGCCGCGGCGGTCGATGCGGCGTCCATCACCGCGATGCTCGGCAACTCGTCCTCGCGCGCGCCGTCCTGTCGCATGGCATCTCCCTCCCGGCCCGGGCGCCGGCCTTGGCGCGCCCGGAAGCCAATGGTTATAAGCGACGCATGAAGACGAATCGCCTGCCACGCGTCGCTGCGGCCATCGCCGCCATCGCCCTGTGCTCCGCCGACGCCTCGCGCGCCTTCGCGCAGGGCCGTTGCCTGACCGCGCCGGAGAAATCCGCCTTCGAGTTCCGCATGCTCACGACGGAACTCATGGTCGCGGCGCTGACCTGCCGTGGCGTCGGCGGGCAGGATTTCTCCGGCCCGTACGCCACCTTCGTCGACCGCCACACGGCGACGACCCAGAGGCATGCC
>VGDA01000332.1 GCA_016869915.1 Alphaproteobacteria bacterium | reverse complement strand
CCTCCGGCTTCGAGGGAACCCAGGCGGCGATCCTCGCGACGCTGCTGACGCTGGCGATCGCGGAGCACCTGTTCATGGTGCTGCCGATCCCGCAATCGCTGCTCTGGGGCAGCGGGGGGGCCATGCGGGCGCGTGGCACGGAGGTCGAACGGACAGGGAAGGGGACGCCGTCATGAACTACGACGCGTTCTTCGCCGACAGGCTCGACGGCCTCCGCCGCGAGGGCCGCTACCGGGTGTTCACCGATATCGAGCGCCAGCGCGGAGAGTTCCCGCTCGCGACCCGGCACGGCGCCGAAGGCCTGGCGAAGGTCACCGTATGGTGCTCGAACGACTACCTGGGCATGGGCCAGAACCCCAAGGTCCTCGAAGCCATGCACGAGGCGCTCGACCGCTGCGGCGCGGGCGCCGGCGGGACCCGCAACATCTCTGGGAACGCCCACTACCACGTGCTGCTGGAGCGCGAACTCGCCGCGCTGCACGACAAGCCCGCCGCGCTCCTGTTCACGTCCGGCTACGTGTCGAACTGGGCCACGCTTTCGACGCTGGCGTCGCGGCTTCCGAACTGCGTCGTGTTCTCGGATGCGGGCAACCACGCCTCCATGATCGAAGGCATCCGTCATTCGGGTGCGCCGCGGCGGATCTTCGCGCACAACGATCCGCGCGACCTGGAGCGGAAGCTGGCGGACCTGCCGCGCGACGCGGCGAAGCTGGTCGCATTCGAGTCCGTCTACTCGATGGACGGCGACATCGCGCCGATCGGCGAACTGTGCGACGTCGCCGAAAGGCATGGCGCGATGACCTATCTCGACGAGGTCCATGCCGTGGGGCTCTATGGCCCGCGCGGCGGCGGCATAGCCCAGCGCGAGGGAGTGTCGGACCGCGTCACGGTGATCGAGGGAACGCTCGGCAAGGCTTTCGGCGTCGTGGGCGGCTATATCGCGGGATCGACCGCGATGTGCGACTTCGTGCGCAGCTTCGCCTCGGGATTCATCTTCACGACGTCGCTGCCGCCGGCTGTGGCCGCAGGCGCGCTCGCGAGCGTTCGGCATCTGCAGGAAAGCTCGTCGGAGCGGCGGGCGCATCAGGCGGTGGTCGCCGAGGTGCGACGACGGCTGGCCGAGGCGGGAATTCCGGTCATGGCCAACCAGAGCCATATCGTGCCGGTGATGGTCGGCGACCCGGTGCTGTGCCAGCGCATCAGCGCGGAGCTGATGTCCGAGCACGGGATCTATGTCCAGGCCATCAACTACCCCACCGTGCCGCGCGGCACGGAGCGCCTGCGCATCACGCCGACGCCGCTGCACGGACCGGAGGAGATCCGCCACCTCGTGGCATCGCTCACCGCGATCTGGTCTCGGCTTTCGTTGCGCCGCGCAGCCTGAGGGCCTGTCGAGGAACGTGTGTCGCGCCCCGGTTGGGCCCGGTCCCGCCGGCCGCGTCAGTCCGTGCCGCGCGCGACGCGTCGGGCGTGCCGCCACGTCGCGCGCGTGCGCGTCACTTCAGGGTCTGCAGGTAGGCGATCACGTTTGCCCGTTCGGCGTCGTTGCGGATCCCGGCGAACGCCATGGTGGTTCCCGGAACGACGGCGCGGGGATTGGCCAGGTACTTGTCGAGGATCTCGGGCGTCCAGACGATGTTGGCGTTCTGGTTCGCCGTCGAATAACGGAAACCTTCCACCGTCCCGGACTTGCGGCCGACGATGTTCCACAGGCTCGGGCCCACGCCGCGCCGGCCCTCTGCGGTGGCGATGTGGCAGGACGCGCAGAGCCGCTTGAAGGCCTGCTCGCCGGCCGCCGGATCGCTTGCCGCCGCGGGCGAAGCCGCTCCCAAGCACATCCCCGCCATTGCGAGAGCAACTGCAATTATGCCCTTCATCGGACCACGCTCCTGTCGTTGGCCAATACCCACATAAAACGACATATCCCGCTATCCGCGGGATTTCAACGCCACCGCGCCTGAAATCGGCGAAGCCCGATGGCTTGGTGGCGCAGGCGCGTGTTGCCGTTCCATGCCGTGCTCGGCGGCAGGGTCCGCGCCGCCGCTTTTCCGGCCCCCCGTTTCATCCCACACTGGTGGCCGGCAACCGGACACGAGCGCGCGGCCGGGCAGGGCAGGAGAGGGGCGATGGGCGCTGCAGCCCTCGGCGGATGGAGGCACGGGGCGTTGCACGGCCTGCGCGCGGCGCGTGCCTGTCGGTCGCGGATGGCGCCGCTCGCGTCGCGCATCGTGGGCATCGCGGCCCTCCTCGGGCTCGTGATGCTGGCGGGTTGCGCGAGCTACGGCGCCCGCATGCATGAGCCGCCGGACGTCGGCGCTTGCCGCGCGCTCTATCGCGACGTCGACGCGATCGTCGCCGCGGCCGGAGTTCGCGATGCGCAGGAGGCGGCGATCACGGGATTTCCCTACCTGCGCGTCGATCGGCTGCATGCCGCGCTGCGGCATGCGGCGCGGGACGACGCGGCGTTCGAGGACTGGGTCACGCGGCTGCAGGCGATGGATCGCGCGGCGCGGCGCCACGAACTGGCGAACCTTCCGGTCGACGCGCGTGCGGCGCTGTCGTCGCGGCATGGCACGCGCGAGGATCCCGGTCGCGGCCTCGCCGATTGCGCCGAGACGCTGCGCGCCGCGGATCTCGGCGACGCAGTAGCGCGGCGCGCGCTGCTCGCGCAGGCAGATGCGCCGCCGGCCTATCTCGCATGGCAGCGCGTCGCCGGGCTCTACTGGATCACGCGCCTCGGCTTCGCGCGCGGCGTGGGCGATCTCGAGCGGGACCTGCAGGAGGTCTTCGACGCGCCCGCCCTGCCCGGCGCGGGTACGCGCCGGCGCTATGCGCCGCCGCCGGGCGAGCGGCTGGACCCGCGCCAGGTGCGCGCGATCCTCGAGCGCTCGCGCCGGGGTCCCTTCGCGCTGCCGGTGCCGGACGCGGAATCCGCCGAGCGACTCTTCGCCAGCTTCGCGCCGGAGATCACGGTCGACACGACCGGGACCCATGACCTGTTCGGCGCGCTGGCCTGGACGTCGGCGACGGCGCCCGAGGTGGAGGTCGGCACGCCCGTCGTCTACCGCCGGATCGCGCACACGCTCGTCGGCGGGCAGGCGTTGCTCCAGCTCGTCTACACGATCTGGTTCCCGGAGCGCCCGGCATCCGGGCCGCTCGACCCGCTCGCGGGCGCGCTCGACGCCGTCGTGTGGCGCGTGACGCTGGCGCCGGATGGCGAGCCCTTGGTGTTCGACTCGATCCACGGCTGCGGCTGCTACCACCAGTTCTTCCCGACGCCGCGCGCGACGCCGCGCCCGGCACCCGGCGCGCTGGAGGAATGGGCGTTCGCGCCGCAATCCCTGCCGCGGCTGGCGCGCGGCGAGCGCGTGACGCTGCATCTCGCGACGCGCACCCACTACCTGCAGCGCATCGGCGTCGACGAGCCCCCGCAGCCGGCGCATGCCTACGGCTTCGCCGCCGAGGACGCGCTGCGCTCGCTGCCGCGGCCGGACGGCACGCGCCGCGGCATCTACGGCCCCGACGGCCTGGTGCCCGGCACCGAGCGGCCGGAGCGTTTCCTATTCTGGCCGATGGGAATCCCCAGCGCCGGAACGATGCGCCAATGGGGCCACCACGCCACCGCCTTCGTCGGCAGGCGCCATTTCGACGACCCGGACCTGCTCGAGCGGCGCTTCGACCTGCGCTGAAGGCGAAGGCGAAGGCGGATGGCGGGACGCGCCTGGGCTAGACGCCCTCGACGAGGAGCAGGTCGGTCTCCGCCGCGGCCTCGCGCAGTTTCCTGGCCGCGGTGTATTCCGGCGACTCGTAGAAGCGGCGCGCGGCGTCCGGAGTGTCGAACTCGATCACGACGATGGTCCCGTCGAGCCCGCCTTCGCGCCGCTCCGGGCGCGGATCACGGGCCAGGACCCTGCCGCCATGGGCCCCTATCGCCTCGCCCGCAGCGACGCGGAACCGCTCGTAGCCGTCCTTGTCGTGAACGCGGATGGCCGCCACCACGTATCCCTTCGGCATCTGACGAACTCCTCGATCCCGTGCGCGGCGTCGCGGGCGCGCCGCCTGCTGTATCCTTCCATCATGGCGGCGGGCGCGTCACCGGGGATGGCTTCGCGCCATCCGCATGCGGCCCCGCAAAGCCGGGAAATGGCATCCAGTCCTTGCCAGGACCCATGATGCCCGCGCCATCGCCGCCGGTCGCGATCGGCCCGATGCCGGTCGCGACCGCGACGGCCGCGCCGCCCGAGGATCCGCCTCGCCCTCGAGGGAACGGTTGCCTGGATCGGGTATCAGGGCGCGAGGGGGTGGCCGGCGTCGAGGGCGGCGACATCGGTGGCGGCGAGGTGCAACGCGGCCTCCATCAGGCGCCGCGCGGCATCGGCGGATTTCCAGCCGGAATGCGCGGCGAGGGTGACGTCGTCGCGCGCGCGCAGCGGATGGCCGGCGGGCAGCGGCTCGACCGCGTAGACGTC
>VGDA01000331.1 GCA_016869915.1 Alphaproteobacteria bacterium | reverse complement strand
CGATGGCCTTCAGCGTCGCCGGATCCGAGACGTCGCGCTCCTCCTCCCAGACCGCCTTGCCGAGGAAGCCGACGAGGGCGAGCGCGTTGAGGTCCCTGAGGTCCGCCGCGATGACGAGGCGCGCGGCCATCGCGGTCGGCACGCGGGCATGCCGCGGCTCGAGGTTGATCGGGATGCCGAGATGCGCGCGCCAGCGCCGGAGCTCGGCCATGCGGTAGAGCTGGCGCTGCCGCGGGCGCTGGGCGACCGGCAACCCGCCCGAGGCGGCGAAGACGCGCGCCATGTCCACCGGCTTGACGGCGACATGGGCGCCCGCGCGCCGCGCGATCTCCACGAGGCGCGCGTGCCCGAGATAGGTCCAGGGGCTGTTGACCGCGAAGTAGTAGTCGATCGTCTTCGTCATGGATCGTCCCTCCCCCGGGGAAATGCCAACCTGGACCGGATCTCGCCGCTCAGGCGGGTGGCCGCCGCTCGCGCCAGGGCGTCGCGCGCTCGTAGGCATGGCCCACGCGCAGCACCTTGGCGTCGTCGAAGGGCCGGCCCGCGACCTGGATCGCGAGCGGCAGCCCGTCCGGCGTGAAGCCCGCGCAGACGACCAGCGACGGCGCGCCGGTCAGGCTGAACGGCGCCATCACCAGCTTGCCGCGCGTCCCGAAATACGGGCGGCCCGTGATGTCGTCGATGCGCGGCGCGGCCCCTAGCGCCGCGGCGCAGACGACGGCGTCGAGGCCCTCGGTCGCGCGCATGTACTGGTCGCAGAGCTGGCGGCGCCAGCGCATCGCGTGGATCACGTCCGCGCCGCCGATCTGCGCGCCCGAGCGCAGCCGCGTGCGGGTGATCTCGGCGTAGAGCCCGGGATTCTCCTCGAGGTCGCGCTCGTGGATCGCGTAGGCCTCGGCGTAGAGCAGCACGCGCACGCAGGCGTCCCAGTCGGCATGCGGCGCGAGCTTCACGTCGACGATCCGCGCGCCCAGCCGGCGCAGCACCTTGAGCGAGTTCTCGATCGCGTCGACCGCCACCGCGTCGCCCTCGACGTCGCGCTCGTGGAAATGGCGCACGACGCCGATGCGCATCCCCGCGATGCCGCGACCGAGCCCGCGCGCGAAGCCGCCGGCGAGCGGCGCCGGCGCCTCGGCCGGGTCCTCGCCATCGGGGCCGGCGATGACGTCCATCGCCAGCGCGCAATCCTCGACCGTCCAGGCCAGCGGGCCGCAATGGTCGAGGCTGAAGGCCAGCGGCACGACGCCGGTGCGCGGCACGAGGCCATAGGTCGGCTTGAAGCCGGCGACGCCGCAGAACGCCGCGGGACCGCGGATCGAGCCCGAGGTGTCCGAGCCCATCGCCAGCGGCACGAGGCCGGCGGCGACCGCCGCGCCCGAGCCGCTCGACGATCCGCCCGTGAAATGCGCCCGGTTCCAGGGATTGCGCGCCGGCGGGAAGGGCAGGTCGTAGGCCGGGCCGCCGGTCGCGAATTCATGCGTGGCGAGCTTGCCGAGCATCGTCCCGCCAGCGGCCGAGAGACGCGCGGCGACGGTCGAGTCGCGCCTGGGCACGTTGCGCAGCAGCAGCGCGGAGTGCGCGGTCGTGCGGATGCCGGCGGTGCCGTAGATGTCCTTCAGCGCGAAGGGCACGCCATGCAGCCGGCCGAGGTCGCGACCGCGCTTGCGCGCCGCGTCGGCCGCGCGCGCGGCCTTGCGCGCGTGGTCGGCGGTGACGAGCACGAAGCTGGAGAGGGCGGGATCGAGCGCGGCGATGCGCTCGAGCGATTCCTCGACCAGCGCGGCGGCGGTGGTGCGGCCGGCGGCGAGCGCGCGCGCGGCCGAGGCGATGGTGTGGATGCGCGTGCTCATGCGCCGGCCTTCCTGGCTGCGCGCGCGCGGCGCGGCACGAAGACGAGCTCGGGTTCCGCCGAATAGGGCTGGCGGCGCGGGATCCGCGCGATCAGCTCGCGCATCGCGGCGGCGGCTTCCCTGTCGAGCATCGCCTGGCGGCGCGGATCGACGCGCTTCGCCGTCTTCGGTCTGGCCATGTGTCGCCTCCCCTTTCGTCCCGGCGCAGGCGTCATGCCTTGCCGAACAGCTCCGTCATGAACGCGCTCGCCTTGAGCCCCGTGCCGGTGAGCACGACCACGGTCGTCTCGCGCGGCGAGATGCGGCCCGAGGCCAGCAGCCTGCCCGCCGCCGCCGCCGCGGTGGCGCAGGTCGGCTCGACATAGAGGCCCATCGCGGCGAGCTTGCGCAGCGCCGCGACGATCTCGTCCTCGGCGATCGCCATCGTGCCGCCGCCGGAGCGGCGGATCGCGTCGAGCACCGGCTTGAGCCGCACCGGGCGCTTGATCGCCGTGCCCTCGGCGATGGTCGGCGACCATTCGCGCGGCTGCAGCACGTCGGCGCCGGCCTCGAAGGCGGCGTGGATCGGCGAGACATTCGCGGGCTGGACGCAGAACAGCCGCGGCAGCCGCGCGATCTGCCCGGCGGCGAGCAGCTCGCCGAAGCCGATGTCGCAGCCCAGCACGTTCGAGCCCGCGCCGCAGGGGATGATGACGTTGTCCGGCGCGCGGAAGCCGAGGTCCTCCCAGAGCTCGTAGGCGAGCGTCTTGGTGCCCTGGAGGAAGAAGGCCTGCCAGTTGTGGCTAGCGTAGAAGATGCTGGCGGACTGGCGGATCGCCTCGTTCTCGGATTCCTCGCGCGGTCCGGGCACGAGCTGGACCTCGGCGCCGAAGGCGCGCATCTGCGCGACCTTGGGCGGCTGCGTCGTGGCGGGGCAGAGGATCCGCACCTTCATGCCCGCGGCGGCGCCGAAGGCGGCGATCGCGGCGCCGCCATTGCCGGAGCTGTCCTCGAGGATCGAGTCGATCCCGGCCTGGCGCAGGTAGGAGACCATCACCGCCGCGCCACGGTCCTTGAAGCTCGAGGTCGGCGCGAACCACTCCAGCTTGAAGCGCAGCGCCGCGCCCTCCCACGCCTTCTCGACGAGCGGCGTGCAGCCCTCGCCGAGGCTGACCGGCGCGATCGGCAGCGGCAGCGCCGCGCGGTAGCGCCAGATCGAGCGCTCGCCGCGCTCGATGTCGTCGCGGCCGATGCCGGGCAGCGCGCCGATCATCAGCGGCCGGCCGGCGTCGGAGCGCCAGCGCGGCTCCGCCAGCGGATAGGTCCGCCCGTCGGCGGGATCGACGTAGCTCGCGCCCATGGCTTCCCCCGTCCCGCTCAGGCCGCGCGCAGGTCCTCGCGCGCGACGCGCAGCGCGAGGTCGTCGAGGGCGGCGGCGAAGATGTCGAACATCTCGTCGACCTCCGCCTCCGTGATGACGAGGGGCGGCGAGAAGCAGAGCGATTCCGTGGCGCCGGTCGCGCGCAGGATCAGGCCGCGCTCCTGGCACAGGCGCCGCAGCGCCTCCTTCACCAGCGGCGGGAACTTGCGCTTCGTCCGCTTGTCGGCGACCAGCTCGACGGCGCCCATCAGGCCGACGCCGCGCGTCGTGCCGACCAGCTCGTGGCCGGCGAAGCCGTGGATGCGCTCGAGGAAGCGGCGCGAGACGCGGCGGACATGGCCGACGATGTCGCGCTCGGCCATCAGGTCGACGACCTTGCTGGCGACGGCGACCGCGACGGGATGGGCGGACGTCGTGAAGGCCTGCGCGAACATGCCGATCTTGCGGCTCTGCTCCACCATGGCCTGCCAGATGCGCTCGCTGATCATCACGCCCGCGATCGGCTGGTAGGCCGAGGACAGGCCCTTGGCCATCGAGACCAGGTCGGGCCGGAGGCCGTAGGTCTGCGAGCCGAACATGTTGCCCGTGCGCCCGAAGCCGCAGATCACCTCGTCGGCGACCAGCAGCACGTCGTGGCGGCGCAGCACCTGCTGGATCGCCTCGAAGTAGCCGCGCGGGGGCACGACCGCGCCGGCCGCGCCCATGACGGGCTCGGCGATGAAGGCCGCGACCGTGTCGGGATCCTCCGCGCGGATCATGCGGTCGAGCTCGTCGGCGAGGCGCGCGGAGAACGCCTCCTCGTCCTCGCCGTCGCGTCCCTCGCGCCAGTGATGCGGGAAGCCCGCGTGCAGGAACCCGGGCAGCGGCATGTCAAAGTCCGCGTGCATCACCGGCATGCCGGTGAGCGAGCCCGAGGCCAGCGTCAGGCCGTGGAAGCCGAAGCGCCGCGCGATGAACTTCTTCTTCCGCGGCCGGCCGATGGCGTTGTTGTAGTAGCGCACCAGCTTGACGATCGTGTCGTTCGCCTCGCTGCCGGAGTTGGTGAAGTAGACATGGCTCATCGGCGCGGGCGCGATCGCCTTGAGCTTCTCGGCGAGCTCGCCGGCCTGCGACGTCGTCTTGTCGAAGAGCGTGTGGTAGAACGGCAAGCGTCGCAGCTGCGACACGCCCGCCTCGATGATCTCGCTCTCGCTGAAGCCGAACGAGGCGCACCACATACCCGCGATGCCCTCGATGTAGGACTTTCCGTCCTCGTCGAACACGCGGATGCCCT
>VGDA01000330.1 GCA_016869915.1 Alphaproteobacteria bacterium | reverse complement strand
CGCCCCCGCGGCGCGGCGGTGCAGGTGACGCGACGCAGATGGCAAAGGCACCGCTGCCGCGCAAGCTCGTCGCGCAGAACCGCAAGGCGCGGCACGAGTTCTTCATCTCCGACACGTTCGAGGCTGGCCTCGTGCTGACCGGCACGGAGGTGAAGTCCCTTCGCGGGCCGGGCGTCCAGATCGCCGACGCCTATGCCGACCCGCGCGGCGGCGAGATGTGGCTGGTGAACGCGCACATCCCCGAATACGCCGGCGGCAACCGGCTGAACCACGAGCCCAAGCGGCCGCGCAAGCTGCTCCTGCACAAGAAGGAGATCGAGAAGATGATCGGCGCCGTGTCGCGCGAGCGCATGACGATCGTCCCGCTCGAGCTGTTCTTCAACGAGCGCGGGCGCGCGAAGCTCCTGCTCGGCCTCGCCAAGGGCAAGACCAAGGGCGACAAGCGCGAGAGCATCAAGGAGCGCGACTGGAAGCGCGACAAGGCGCGGCTGATGCGCGATCGCGGCTGAGACGCCGCCTCAGGCGAGTCGCCGGCGGACGCCCGCGAAGACGGCGTCGAACATCGCCGGGGTCAGCCGCCCGGTATTCGTGTTGTAGCGCGAGCAGTGGAAGGAGTCCGCGAGCTCGCGGCCGTCGCCGAGCGCGTGGACCGCGCCATGCGCGAAGGGGAAGGCCGGGCGCCCAAGGCCCAGAGCGGCCAGCACGGACTCGTGCGCCACCCTGCCGAGCGCGACGATGGCGCGCAGCCGGGGCATGGCGGCGATCTCCGCGCCGAGGAAGCCGTTGCATGCCCTGATCTCCGCCGGCAGGGGCTTGTTGGCCGGCGGCACGCAGCGCACGGCGTTGGTGACGCGCGCATCGACGAGCTCGAGCCCATCCCCGGTCCAGGGCGCGTCCTCGCGCGGCGCCACGAAGCGGCCGCGCGCGAAGCCATGCGCCGCCAGCGTCGCGTAGAGGAGGTCGCCCGCGTAGTCGCCGGTGAAGGGGCGGCCGCTGCGGTTCGCGCCGCGCAGGCCGGGGCCCAGCCCCACGACGAGCAGCCGCGCGCGCGCGTCGCCGAAGCTCGGCACCGGGGCGTTGTGCCAGAGCGGGAAGCGCCGCGCGTTCTCGTCGCGGAAGGCCGCGAGGCGTGGGCAGAGGCGGCAGTCGCGCGCCGGGACCGAGGTCACGTCGCGGACATGCCTTCGCCCAGGCGCTCCGGCGCGACGTCGCGCCGCGGCTGATCGCGTGCGACGAGCGGGGCGAGGTCCGCGAGGTCGACGAACTGGTCGGCCTGCCGTCGCAGGTCGTCGGCGACCAGCGGCGCGCCCGCGCGCAGGGTCGAGACGACGGTGACGCGCACGCCGCGGCGCTGGAGCGCCTCGATGGCGCGCCGGAAATCGGGCTCGCCCGCGAAGAGCACCACATGGTCGATGCTGTCGGCGAGCTCCATCATGTCGACGACCATGTCGACGTCCATCGAGCCGCGACCGCGGCGGCGCGCATGCGGCTCGGCCGCGGGGCGGGTGACGACGCCGTAGCCGTTGTAGCCGAGCCAGTCGATCAGGGGCCTGATCGGGGAGTATTCCTGGTCCTCCTGGAGGAGCGTGTAGTAGAGCGCGCGGACGAGCCGGGCGCGCGACGAGAAGGCCTCGAGCAGGCGGCGATAGTCGATGTCGAATGCCAGCGCCCGCGCGGTCTGGTACAGGGCGACGCCGTCGATGAAGACCGCGACGCGCTCGCTCGGATGGAAACGCAAGGATGGACACTCCGGCAGGACAGGATGGGACGCTAGCGGCGGGCCGGGGCAGCGACAAGCGCCCGGCCGGGACGGTCGTCGCGCTGGTCGGCCTGGGCGCCAACCTTCCGGGGTCGGCGGGCCCGCCGCGCGCCCAGCTCGAGGCGGCGCTGGCCGCGCTCGGGGCGCGGGGGATCGCCGTGGTCGCACGCAGCAGGTTCTGGCGCAGCGCGGCGTGGCCCGACCCGTCGGATCCGCAATTCGTCAACGCGGTGGCGCGCGTCGAGACCGCGCTCGATGCGCGGGCCCTCATGGCGGCGCTCCACGACGTCGAGGCCGCGCTCGGGCGGCGCCGCGGCGTCCCCAACGCGCCGCGGACGATCGACCTCGACCTCCTCGACCATGGCGGAACCGTGCGCGACGGCTCCGATGGCGGGCCGGTGCTGCCGCATCCGCGGATCGCGGGGCGCGCCTTCGTCCTGCTCCCGCTCGCCGAGGTGGCGCCGGGCTGGCGCGACCCGCGCGACGGCAGGCCGGTCGCCGAACTCCTCGCCGCGCTGCCTTCCGGAGCCGCCGCCGAACCGCTTGATGGCGCTGGCGAATGAGCCGATCGCGGCCGTTGCGGGGCACGGGCGCCGGAACTATAGTGCGCGCCCTTTCCAGACCCCCGGAGTGTCCCGCCGATGGCTCGCGTCACCGTGGAAGACTGCGTCGACAAGATCCCGAACCGCTTCGATCTCGTCATGCTGGCCGCCCAGCGCGCCCGCGAGATCTCGGCGGGCGCGCAGCTCGCTGTGGAGCGCGACAACGACAAGAACCCGGTGGTCGCGCTGCGCGAGATCGCCGACCAGGTGGTCGACTTCGAGACGCTACGCCAGTCGCTGATCAGCGGCCTGCAGAAGCAGAGCGAGGCCGAGGAGCCGGAGGAGGACATGATGGAGCTCCTCGCGGCCGACTCCCAGGTGGCGGGCGTGCCCTACGAGGCGCCGGCGGACCCCCCCGAGGAGGAGATGGGCGCCGAGGGTGGCGACGACGCCGCTGCCGCGGCCGACGAGGAGGGGTGATCCCGCCGGGGCACCGCTCCGGTCCCGAGGTGCCCGCCGGTAGCGGCGCGGCGCGCGCTTCCGCGTGATAAGGCAGTACGAACTCGTCGAGAAGGTACGCGCCTACGACCCGGCGGTCGACGAGGACGTCCTCAACCGCGCCTATGTCTTCTCGATGAAGATGCACGGGACCCAGAAGCGCGCTTCCGGGGACCCGTACTTCCTGCACCCGCTCGAGGTCGCCGGGATACTCACGAAGTACAGGCTGGACGCGAAGACGATCGCAACGGCGCTGCTCCACGACACCGTCGAGGACACGCTCACGACCGTCGACGAGATCGAGCGCGTCTTCGGCCCGGAGATCGGGCGCCTCGTCGACGGCGTCACGAAGCTCAGCCGCCTCGAACTGCAGTCCGACCAGACGAAGCAGGCCGAGAACTTCCGCAAGCTCCTCCTCGCGATGTCCGAGGACATACGCGTCCTGCTGGTGAAGCTCGCGGACCGCCTCCACAACATGCGCACCATCGGCTTCATCCCGAGCGCGGAGAAGCGCCAGCGCATCGCGCGCGAGACGATGGAGATCTACGCGCCGCTCGCCGAGCGCATCGGCATGCGCCAGATCCAGGAGGAGCTCGAGGACAGCGCCTTCGCCGAGCTCAACCCCGAGGCGCGTTCCTCGATCGTGACGCGGCTGAGCTTCCTGCGCGAGCGCGGCGGCGACGTCGTCACGCGGATCGTCGACAGGCTGCGCCGCGTGCTCGCCGAGGAGCGCGTCGAGGCCGCGGTCTCCGGGCGCGAGAAGACCCCGTACTCGATCTGGCGCAAGATGCAGCGCAAGAACGTCGGCTTCGAGCAGCTCTCCGACATCATGGCCTTCCGCGTCGTCGTCCGCACGGTGCCCGAGTGCTACGCCGCGCTCGGCGTGATCCACGCGCGCTACCCGCTCGTGCCCGGGCGCTTCAAGGACTACATCTCCACGCCCAAGCAGAACGGCTACAGGTCGCTGCATTCTGGCGTGATCGGCCCGGAGCAGCAGCGCATCGAGATCCAGATCCGCACCGCGGAGATGCACGACGTCGCCGAGCTCGGCGTGGCCGCGCACTGGAGCTACAAGGATGGCCGTCCCGCGACCGCGGAGGGCAAGTCCTATCGCTGGCTTCGCGAGCTGCTCGAGCTGCTGGAGCACGCGCAGGACCCGCAGGAGTTCCTCGAGCACACGAAGCTCGAGCTGTTCCAGGACCAGGTGTTCTGCTTCACGCCGAAGGGCGCCCTGATCAGCCTGCCGCGGGGCGGCACGATCGTCGACTTCGCCTACGCCGTGCATTCGGAGATCGGCGACCATTGCGTCGGCGGCAAGGTCAATGGCCGCATGATGCCCCTGCGCACGCAGCTGTCGAACGGCGACCAGGTCGAGGTGATCACGTCGAAGGCGCAGACGCCGTCGCCGCTCTGGGAGCGCTTCGTCGTCACCGGCAAGGCGCGCGCGCGCATCCGTCGATTCATCCGCAGCCAGCAGCGCTCGCAGTTCGCCGAGCTCGGGCGCGCGATGCTCCGGCGGGCATTCGAGGCCGAGGGCTACGAATTCGCCGACAAGGCGGTCGAGAACGTGCTGCGCGGCTTCAAGTGCCAGGCGCCCGAGGACCTCTACGTGCTGATCGGCGACGGCGAGGTCGGGGAGCGCCAGGTCCTCGAGGCAATCTTCCCTGGCGCCAGGGCGCGGGCGGCGAAGCCGGCGGCGCGCTGGCCAGCGCGCAGCCGC
>VGDA01000329.1 GCA_016869915.1 Alphaproteobacteria bacterium | reverse complement strand
CCGTGATGCCGTGCGTGGTCTCGCTGTACATGCGGGCGTCGCCCTTCTCGGCCGGCGGGTGAGGGGCCGCGATTCTATGTGCCGCGCGCCCCTTGTCCAGCCACCCCCCGGCCTCCTCACGCCGCGTCGAGGGCCTGCGCGAGGTCGGCCTCGAGGTCCGCGAGGTCCTCCAGCCCGACCGAGAACCGGACCGTCCCGGCGTCGATGCCGAGATGGGCGCGCTCGGCCTCGGTCAGCCGCTGGTGCGTCGTGGTCGCGGGATGGCAGGTCAGGCTCTTCGAATCGCCGAGGTTGTTCGAGATGTCGACGATCTCAAGCGCGTCCAGGAAACGGAACGCCGCCTCCTTGCCGCCGCGGAAGCCGAGCGTGATGATCGTGCCGCCGGCCGACATCTGCGCGCGAGCGAGCGCGTGCTGCGGATGCGATTCGAGGAACGGGTAGCGCAGCCGCGCCAGCTTCGGGTGGCCCTCGAAGCGGCGCGCGAGCGCCAGCGCGCTGGCGCAGGACGCCGCGACGCGCAGGTCGAGCGTCTCCAGGCCCTTGGCGAGGGTCCAGGCGTTGAAGGGCGAGAGCGCCGGCCCGGTATGGCGCAGGAAGGGCACGAGCTCCGCCTCCACCCACTCGGCCGAGCCGAGCACCGCGCCGCCGAGGCAGCGCCCCTGGCCGTCGATGTGCTTGGTGGCGGAGTAGACGACGATGTCGGCGCCGAGCTCGAGCGGCTTCTGCAGCAGCGGCGTGGCGAAGACGTTGTCGACGACCACGCGCGCGCCGGCCTGGCGCGCCAGCGCCGCGACCATCCGCAGGTCGATCACCTCGAGCATCGGGTTGGACGGCGTCTCGAGGAACACCGCCTTCGCGGGCCGCGTGAGCGCGGCGCGCCATTGCGCCTCGTCGGTGCCGTCGACGAACACCGCCTCGACGCCGTAGCGCGGCAGCAACTCGCCGACGATGTACTGGCAGGAGCCGAAGAGCGCGCGGCTGGCGACGACGCGGTCGCCCGCGCGGACCTGGCAGAGCAGGCTCGCCGAGACCGCGGCCATGCCGCTCGCCACGGCGCGGCAGGCGCCGGCGCCCTCGAGCTGGCGCAGGCGTTCCTCGAACATCGCGACGGTCGGGTTGCCGAAGCGCGAATAGACGTAGCGCGTGCTCTTCTTCGACGCGAAGGCCTCCTCGGCCTCCGCCGCGCTGCCGTAGACGAAGCCCGAGGTGAGGTACATCGCCTCGGCCGTCTCGTGGTGGCCCGACCTGTCGAGCCCGCCACGCACCGCGCGCGTGCGGCTGCCCCAGCCGCGCGATCCGTTTCCGCTTTCCTTGACCATGTGTTCCTCGCAGACGAAGACGCCCCGGCCTTCGGCCGGGGCATCCTTCGGGGGAACACCTCCGGCCTTTTTAGCGGATTGTTTAACGTGGCCCGCAAGCCGGCCGGCCCAAATCGCCACGTGGGAAGCGATGTAGCGAGCGACGGCGGCAGGTGTCAACCGCGACGCGATCACGGCCCCGACCCGGAAGCGTCACGCCCTGGCAAACCACGGGGCTGACCCTGATCCGTGGAATTGCAATGCATGGAGACCTTCGAATGATCGACGTACCCCGTCGCGGCCTCGCCCTCGGCGTGGCCGCCTCCGCCCTCGTGGCATCGGCAGAGCCCTCGCGCGCGCAGTCGACCGAACTGCGCTTCGCCGTGACCGACATCGTCGGGCTCGAGAACCTCCAGCGCGAGTGGGGGCCCTTCCAGAAGGCGCTCAAGGACAGCACCGGCATCGATTTCCGCTTCTTCCCGGTCCCGAACCGGACGGCTGCCGTCGAGGCGCTGAACGCGAGGCGCGTGGACATGGTGCTGACCGGCCCCGCCGAGTACGTGGTCTTCCGCGTCCGCACCAATGCCGAGCCTGTCGTCGGGCTGACGCGGGTCGACTACTTCTCCAACATCGTCGTGCGCGCCGATTCGGCTTTCAACCTGCCCGCCGACCTGAAAGGCCAGAAGCTGGGCCTCGGCGCGATCGGCTCGACCTCCCGCCACCTGGGGCCGGTGCAGGTTCTCGCCGACCAGGGCCTGAACCCGCGCGCCGACATGCAGATCGTCCACCTGGCCACCAGCGTCCTCCTCGAGGCGGTGAAGCGCGGCGACGTCGCTGCCGGCGGCATGAACAACAACGACTTCCTCCGGCTGCGCGAGCGCAACCCCGACATCGCATTCCGCGTGATCGCACGTGGCCGCGACCTGCCGATGGACCTCATCCTCGCAGGCCCGCATGTCGATAAGCGCAATGTCGATGCGCTCCGCGCCGCCTTCCGCGACCACGCCGCCAGGCTCATCGACGCGATCCTGTCCGGCGGCGACGAGAACCAGAAGTTCAAGGGAATGCACTGGATCACCACGATCCGCGACGAGGACTTCAACTACGTCCGCCGCATATACGCAACGATCGGGCAGCCACAGTTCGCCGAATTCGTCAGCAATTGACGTGGCACGGGCCGCTGCGGTCATCGAGGCATCCGGGCTGGTCAAGGAACTGGGCGGGCGGCGCGTCGTCGACGACGTCGCCTTCGTGGCCTCGCCCGGCGAATGCGTGGCGCTCGTCGGGGCGAACGGGGCAGGGAAGTCGACCCTGCTTCGCCTGCTGGTGCGGCTGGTGGAGCCGGATGCGGGCCGCATCAGGATCCATGGGATCGACGCGGTCGGTGCCTCGACGACCGCCCTGCGCGACCTGCGGCGGCGCACCGGCTTCGTCTTCCAGCACCACTATCTCGTCGGTCGCGCGAGCACGCTCACGAACGTGGTCCATGGCGCCCTCGGCCGGGTCGCATGGTGGCGCGCCTTCACGCAGGGCGTGGCTCCAGCCGCGTTGCGCGGGGAGGCCATGGCATGCCTCTCCCGCGTCGGCCTGCCGCATGTCGCGGCACAGCGCGCGGACCGCCTGTCGGGCGGCCAGTCGCAGCGCGTGGCGATCGCCCGCGCGCTCATGCAGCGCCCCGCCCTGCTGCTCGCCGACGAGCCTGCCGCGAGCCTCGACCCCTCGGCCGGCGAGGAGGTCATGGGCGTCTTCCGCGCACTTGCGCGCGAGGAGGGAATGACCGTCGTCTTCACCTCCCACCACGTCTCCCACGCGCTGGGCTACTCGGATCGCATCGTCGGCCTGCGTGCGGGCCGGATCGTGCTCGACGCACCAACGGGTTCGATCGAAGCCGGGACCGTCCATGCGCTCTACTCCTGACGCCGCGGGCCCGGCCGCGCCGGCGCGATTCGAGCCGCCCGGGGCCCTGGCGTTCGCCCTTGGCGTGGCGGCGTTCGCCTTCCTGGTGTCCGCGTTCCGCGCGACGGATGTCTCGCTCCCCGAGCTGGTGCGCGGCGGCCCCAGCGCGCTGCGCATCCTCGGCGAGATGTTCCCGCCCAGCCTCGACCGGCTCGGGCCCGTCGCCGGGTCCCTGCTCCAGACCTTCCAGATGGCGGTCGCGGGGACGGCAATCGGCTGCGCCCTCAGCCTGCCGCTGGCGGTGCTTGCGACCCGCCACCTGAGCCCGCACCCCGTGCTCCACCATGCGACGCGCGTGGTCGTCGCCATCTGCAGGACGGTGCCGGACCTCGTCTGGGCGCTGCTCTTCGTGGCGATCGTCGGCCTCGGGCCCTTCGCCGGCGTGTTCGCCATCGCGGTCGACAAGATCGGCTTCTGCGGGCGCTTCTTCGCCGAGGCGATGGAAGAGGCCGATCGCAAGCCGCAGGAGGCGCTGCGGGCGCTGGGCGCCGGCAGGCCGGCCATCATCCTTGGCGCGGTCCTGCCTGCGGCGACGCCGGGGCTCATCAACGCGGCGCTTTTCTCGCTGGAGAAGGCCACGCGCTCCTCGGTCGTCCTCGGGCTCGTCGGCGCCGGCGGCATCGGCATCGAGCTCCAGGTGTCGATGGACATGTTCCGCTACGACGAGGCGATCACCATCATCCTCGCCATCCTCGCGCTCGTCGTCGTGGTCGAGCAGTGCAGCGCCTGGCTGCGGCGCCGCGCGATGTGAGCCCCGCCCAGAGTCAGCGGCGCGAGCGCATCACCGAAAGATCGACCATCGCGGGGCGGCCGGCGGCGACGACCGCGGCGACGCGAGGCATCCTGGCGTCGCGGTCGTCGACGACGAGGATATCGGCGCGCTTTCCAGCGGCGAGGCTGCCGCGATCGCGGAGGCCCACGGCCGACGCTGGATTGGCGGACACGAGGTCCCAGCACCGCGCAAAGTCGAGCCCGGCCTCCGCCGCGACGCGGAACGGCGCCAGCAGCAGCGCTGGGTAGTAGTAGTCGGAGGCAAGGACATCGCAGAGCCCGGCGCGGATCGCGGGAAGCGCATCGATCGCGCCGGACCGGCTGCCGCCTCGCACCACGTTGGGGGCCCCAAGCACGGAGGCCTCCGAGCATGCGCGCGCGGCCGCCGCGGTCGCCGTGGTCTTCGGGAATTCGCAGATCGAGCTGCCGAGCTCGCGGAACGCCGCCCGCATCTCCGGCGTCTCGTCGTCGTGGGAGGCCATGGGCAGCCCGGCCCGCCGGGCA